>DAOWEP010000085.1 GCA_030638455.1 Gammaproteobacteria bacterium | reverse complement strand
GCCTGAGTGGCCTGTCCGGTCATAATCAATTGCATGACATCTGACATCTCTTCAGAACCAAGATTCTGGCCTTCAATAACGGTACGTATTGCTGTTTGCATATCCATAGTGAACTCCTGATAACCCGCTAGACCTGGCTATCCAAAAAATTTTTCAACATAGCATGGCCATGCCGGGTAAGAATCGATTCAGGGTGAAACTGCACACCCTCAATTACATATTCTTTATGACGAACACCCATGATTTCGTCTTGTATACCATCATCTGTTTCAGTCCACGCAGTTACTTCCAGACAATCTGGCATACTATCAACATCAATGACCAGTGAATGGTAGCGTGTTGCCTCAAATGGATTTTCCAGCCCTTTAAATATGCCCGTATCATTATGGACAATCATGGATGTCTTACCATGCATGATTTCATTGGCGCGCACAATCTTCCCGCCAAACGCCTGACCGATACTTTGATGCCCCAGACACACACCCAGGATGGGTAACTTGCCCGCAAAATACTGAATTGCCTCAACAGAAACCCCAGCCTGATCAGGCGTGCAGGGCCCTGGTGAAATCACCAGATGTTCTGGTGCAAGTTTTTCGATCTCTTCTACACTAATCTGGTCATTTCTGTGCACCTGCACATCGGCGCCCAGCTCACCAAAATATTGAACCAGGTTATAGGTAAAAGAATCGTAATTGTCGATCATTAATAGCATAATTATTTTTTATCCAGCCCGCTCGTAGCACTGGCCACTGCACGGAAAATCGCCCTTCCCTTGTTCATGGTTTCATCCCACTCATTAGCAGGAACAGAGTCCGCTACTATCCCGGCTCCTGCCTGAATATGTAACTGACCATCCTGTATTACCGCTGTACGAATCGCAATAGCAGTATCCATATTACCCTTCCATGAAAGATAGCCAACAGCGCCTGAATAAATGCCTCGCTTGACCGGCTCCAACTCATCAATGATTTCCATTGCGCGTATCTTGGGCGCCCCGCTTACCGTACCGGCAGGAAAACATGCGCGTAAAACATCAATTGCGGTCAAGCCTTTCTTTAACTTGCCAACCACATTCGACACAATGTGCATCACATGACTGTAGCGCTCAACCAGCATATTTTCTGTCAGCTTTACAGAACCAATTTCACTTACCCTGCCCGCGTCGTTACGCCCCAGATCGATCAACATTAAATGTTCTGCCAACTCTTTTGGATCGGCCAGCAAGTCTTTTTCCAGCTCCATGTCCTTTTCTTCTGTATCTCCACGCGGGCGAGTACCCGCAATAGGGCGCACAGTAACGGTATCGTCTTCCAACCGCACCAGAATCTCCGGTGATGAGCCAACTATATGAAAATCCCCCATATCCATAAAATACATATAGGGCGAGGGATTCAAACCGCGCAAGGCGCGGTAGAGATCCAGTGGTCTTGCCTTGTAAGGAATCGTCATCCGCTGGGACAACACCACCTGCATAACATCACCTTCCAGAATGTATTCCTTGATTCTTTCAACCGCCGACTCAAAACCCTTACGAGTAAAGCCGGAAACAAAGTCTTCTTCACTGACCTTATCTGATGCACTCTGACTTGATGAAGCCATTAACAAAGATACAGCAGAATCACGTAATTTTATAACGAGCTCATCCAGCCTTTTTAAACCCTGATCCAGTGCATCTGTATTTTCAGGATCCACATGTACAATCACGTACAACTTGCCTGACAGATTATCAAACACCACTACTTCCTCTGACACCATTAACAGGATATCGGGTGTCTTAAGTGTATCCGGATTCATTCCGTCTTTAAGGCGCGGCTCAATATAGCGAACTGTGTCATAGCCAAAATACCCGACCAGTCCACCCGTAAAAAGCGGCAAGCTGGATAACTCGGGAACCCTGTACCGCGCCTGGAAAGACTCAATCCATTCCAGCGGGTCATCAACCTCCAGTGTTTCCTTTACCTTGTCATTCTCAATAAATGTGACTTCCTGCCCGGACACCTTTAACAAGGTCTTGCACGGCAGCCCAATAATGGAGTAGCGACCCCATTTTTCTCCGCCCTGGACAGATTCAAACAAATAGGAATACGGCCCTGAGGCCAGTTTTAGATAGGTGCTTAGTGGGGTATCGAGGTCTGCCAGAACCTCGCGCATGACTGGAATACGGTTGTATCCCTGCGCTTTTAATTCGTCAAATTCTTCCTGATTCATGATAATTACTTTCTAGATAATATAGTTAATAAAAAATCCAGCTACAAATACACAAAATGGTTTCACCATCGTGTATTGCTAAGGACCTTCCACCACTTTTTATCTTTGGTAATCATCATCTACCTGGTTCTCTATTTGTGTCTCAGGCCGCCTTCTCTAGAAGACCAGACAACTGCGCCATACTGTCGATCACTGCATCCGGCTCGGCTTCACGGATATCTATACCATGATTATAGCCATATGTCATACAAATAATCTGGAATCCCGCAGCACGCGCTGCTTTTACATCACTTACAGAGTCCCCCAACATCATCGAGTTTTCAGGGACAACATCAAAAAACCTTGCCGCATGCAACAATGGCATGGGATCAGGTTTTTTCTTTTCCAGTGTATCGCCACTTATTACTATAGCAAAATCATTATAAATACCAAGATCCTTCAATAATGGCTCGGTAAACTGGGCTGCCTTGTTGGTGACACAGCCTAGTTTGTAACCAGCCTGCTTCAGGTAGGCCAGACCTTCTTTTACACCTGGGTATAAACTGCTTCGCTTACTGGTATTTTCAGCATACAGATCCAGAAATACAGGATAGGCCTTTTGAAACAGGGACTCGTCCGGTTCACCATCCAGCGTACCAATCAGTGCACGACGTACCAGGCGCTCAACCCCGTTCCCCACCCACTCACGTACTTTAGCTTCTCCATGTGTTGGCAGTTCAAGATGCTCCATCATCCTGTCAACACACCAGGCAAGGTCGGGTACGCTATCAACCAACGTACCGTCTACATCAATCAATACCATTTCGGGTCTTTGTAATTGCACTTCCAGGTACCCAGCTAACCGCCTGCCTTGGCAAGCTCATCAAACATTGCACCGACTACCGTATCATAGTGATTTGGATCCTTGTCATTTGCAGCACCAAAAATAGCAGAGCCCGCAACAAAGGTATCTGCACCTGCTTCCTTGATTTCACGGATATTATCAACCTTGACTCCACCATCTACTTCCAGACGGATGTCATAGCCACTTTCATCGATAATCTTGCGTGCTTCCCGCAATTTATCCAGCGTGGCCGGGATGAAACTCTGCCCGCCAAAGCCCGGGTTAACAGACATCAACAGCACCATATCTACCTTGTCGATTACATACTTCAGATAATCCAGTGATGTAGCCGGATTGAAAACCAGACCAGACTTACAACCTTCATTTCGAATCAATTGCAGACTGCGGTCTACATGTTCGGACGCCTCAGGATGAAAGGTAATATAACTTGCGCCTGCCTGAGCAAAGTCAGGAATAATCCTGTCGACCGGCTTGACCATAAGATGCACATCAATCGGAGTTGTTACACCATGTTTGCGTAAGGCTTCGCACACCAGTGGGCCTATTGTCAGATTAGGCACATAGTGATTATCCATCACATCAAAGTGCACAATACCAGCGCCCGCTTTCAGGACGTTATCTACTTCCTCACCCAAACGGGCGAAATCCGCCGACAATATAGACGGGGCTATTAAATTCTCTACTGACATAATTTCGGCCTCAACTTTCAGTTATTCCAGTTATTCATAAAACTTGTAATATTCGTAGAATCTGTACTCAGATAACAATCATTCATTACAGGTGCACAAGAATCGGACTGCGCACTTTACCCTATTAGAGTGGATTTTTCAGCTTTCAGCTCGAATCCTTGATGAAATAGCCCATTTCTGTAAAATCTCCATACTCACATATACTTGGAACAAATAGTAACCAACATTCAAATTGAACATTGCCATGGCAGAAAGATTATTAATTTCATGGGTATTCCTATTATTCTGGTTAACTATCAGTGGATATACACTGGCTTACGATACCGAGAAGGAACAATACTGGGAAAAGGAAGTTCGTAACCAGATAAAGAATGGCAAGGTCGAGTCCCTGGATGCCAATAACCATAAATTTATGAGCATTTTTATACCGGATAATAGCGGCATAACTCAAGGAGCCATCATTTTGCTACATGACCATGGAGGGCATCTGGACTGGCCGGGGTTGATTAACCCACTTCGCACCCGACTGCCTGATTTCGGCTGGTCCACACTCTCCCTGCAAATGCCAACCCCAAAAGAAGGTACGTCCACTGTAGAATATGAACCATTGTATAAAGAAGCCGCTGCTCGAATTCAGGCCGGGGTGGTCTTTTTGCAAGCAAAAGGAATTCGAAATATTGCGCTGGTGGGGCATGGCCTGGGAGCTAACATGGGCGCATATTACCTTTCCAGCTCTTCTGAGGAGAGTGGCATCAAAGCCTATATCGGAATCAGCATGGAACAGCTCGAATCGAAACCGGAACAAAACATCCTGCTGATGCTGGAAAAAATTCGTATCCCGATCCTGGACATCTTTGGCATGAACGACCATCCTGAAGTCACTCGTTCTGCTCCGGATCGTATTCGAGCGGCCAAACGTGGTGCCTCTTCTGCCTCCAGGAACAAGGAAACAGAAAAGCTGGCTCAATCTATCCGTGCAAACAGACCGGGCACAAACTCTGCCGGCTTTGTATCATTTCGTCAGATCAAAATTGATGGAGCAGATCGTCTTTTTAGCCATCAGGAGGATACCTTGATCAAACGAATTCGTGGATGGCTAAAACGGCATGCG
>DAOWEP010000096.1 GCA_030638455.1 Gammaproteobacteria bacterium | reverse complement strand
TCATCAAAACCCGGCCTACACTGCTTTCATAAAGCCACCAAAAGTGGCACTATTTCACGTTCCCAGACCTTAAAAAATGCTAGACTACCCAGCATAATTGCCTTATCTATCAACGTAGCAATTGATATAACAACGTAAGTTAACAAAAAATCATAAAAATAATGAGCTCAGAAGAACGCGTCCAGCAAATTTTTGCGGAAAGCATCAAGACCAAACAGGAAGCACTGAAGGGCATTTCAGGTGCTATTGCGCTGGCAGCAGATGTTGCCAGCCAGTGCCTGAAGGATGGATTCAAGATTCTCAGTTGTGGTAATGGTGGTTCCGCAGCCGATGCACAGCATTTTTCCTCTGAACTACTAAACAGGTTTGACCAGGACAGACCCGGGCTGGCTGCCATTGCATTGACAACAGACAGCTCCACCCTGACCTCTATAGCCAACGACTATCAGTATTCAGAGGTCTTTGCCAAACAGATACGGGCGCTTGGGCAACAAGGGGATGCACTACTTGCCATCAGCACCAGCGGGAATTCAGACAATGTATCTGCTGCTGTAAATGCAGCACACGAAAAGAACATGAAGGTTATTGCGCTGACCGGCCGGGACGGAGGCGCTATTGCAAAGCTATTAAATAACGATGATATTGAGGTACGCGTACCTAGCAAAAACACAGCGCGGACACAGGAAGTGCACCTACTCGTGATCCATTGTATTTGCGATATTATTGATCATCAGTTGTTTGGATAAAGAGCTTTGGGTAGGACACTACAGATAAATTTTTAAATATCTAAATGCTAAATATAAGAGGTAACTCATGAAGAAGATAATGGCCATTTTAATAACCAGCCTGCTAGTATCCCTGCCAATATTCCTGCAGGGTTGCACAACAGCGGTTATTGTTGGTGGGGCAGCCGCAGGCGCCGGAGCTGCCCATGACCGAAGGACTATGGGTGCGATGGTAGAAGACCAGAGCATCGAAATGAAGGCCGGTAGCAAAATAAGCTCTGACGATGAATTAAACGAAAGGACCCACACCAATATCACCAGCTATAACAGTATTGTACTGATTACAGGCGAAGCCCCAACCCAGGACATGCGTAGCCGCCTGGAGCAACTGGTGCGGGAAGTCCCCAAGGTAAGACGTGTGCACAATGAAGTAACCATCGCATCACCCAGTGCATTTGGCTCACGCAGCAGTGATACCTGGATTACCACGAAGGTAAAGACCAGCCTGTTTAATGTAAAGGGCATTGATCATTTCGACCCTACCCGGGTAAAGGTAATCACTGAAAATGGTATTGTATTTCTGATGGGACTGGTTAGCCACGAAGAAGCGTCTGCCGTAGTAGCAACGGCCAGCCGAGTGGGTGGTGTACAGCGCATCGTCAAGGTCTTTGAATACATAGACTAAGGCCTTCGCACAAAGATCTTGCCCGGAAGCAGTGCCCAACATGGCCTGAATCACTGCAAATATGTCAAAACTACATCCACAGGATATAGCAACCAACCTGCCACAGGATTTTCTGAATGCACTCTATTCTGTAGTAAGTGCAGATCAGGTATTACTGGATGAATCAGAATGTTTTGTGTATGGCTACGATAACAGCCGCAACCAGACTACACCGGATGCCGTACTATTCGCCGAATCACATGATCAGATTAAAAAGATTGTTCTTTTATGTAATCAATATGAAGTTCCGGTAGTTCCTCGCGGACGTGGCACCGGCACGACCGGTGCTAGTGTCCCGGTAAAAGGCGGAATAGCGCTTTCGTTTGAACGCATGAACCGCATCCTGAAGATAGATCCTGACAACCGCGTAATGGTAGTAGAACCCGGCGTGACCAATCAGCAAATACAGGACAGGGCCGCGGAACATGGCTTCTTCTGGCCACCCGACCCATCCAGCGCCATCTTTTGCACAGTAGGTGGCAACCTGGCACACAATTCTGCGGGTCCAAGGGCAGTAAAATACGGCACCCCCAGAGAAAACACACTGGGACTGAGGGCCGTTACCGGCAATGGAGAGGAAATCCGCACAGGCGTCTACACCACCAAGGGCGTAGTCGGCTATGACCTGACGAGGTTATTAATCGGCTCAGAAGGTACACTCGCCATCATCACCGAGGCCAACCTCAAACTCACACCACTGGCGCAGGAAAAACGCACCATGCAGGCCGTGTATAAAGACATCCATAGCGCTGCAACTGCCATTTCAAAAATCATGGCACAGAGCATTACGCCTTATGCACTTGAATTTATCGATGGCAAGGCCATGGACATGATCAGAGACTACTCAAAGGCAGACCTGCCGGAACACGCAGGCGCCATGCTCATGATAGAAGTAGATGGCGACAGCAACAGCCTGGACAACAGCTCAGCGATCATCCAAAAAGCTGCGACTAACGAAGGCCTGATAAGCTTTGAAGTAGCCGCCAGCAAGGAACAGGTCGAAAAACTCTGGCAGACAAGAAAGGCGCTATCGCCCGCACTGCGCAAAATTGCCCCGAAAAAAATCAATGAAGATGTAGTAGTACCGGTTTCAAACATCCCCGCCCTGATTGCAGGCCTGGAAAAACTATCCAACAAATACAAAGTAAACATCGTCAACTTCGGCCATGCCGGCAATGGCAACATCCACGTCAACCTGCTCATAGACCCGGACGACCCGGTTCAGATGAATAATGCAGAACATTGCCTGAATGACATGTTTGCACTGGTATTGAAGCTAAATGGCACGCTATCAGGTGAACACGGGGTCGGGATTGAGAAACGGGATTTTGTTGATCGTGAGATTGACCCAGTAGCCATGAAACTGATGAGGCAGATCAAACAGCAGTTTGATCCAAAGGGGATTTTGAATCCAGACAAGGTTTTCCCGTTACAAGATGACTAAGTAATTGATCTACATAAAAACCAGTTTGTTATAAGCCAAGAGAAAAATGAGTACATTAATTAAGAATGCGTGCATAGAAGTGGCTCGTATCAACATGTGGGACAATAAGCCAGTTGATGCAACACCAATGATTGAGTACCAAGAAAAAATGCTTGGTGTAGGAATTGAAGCACTTGAACATTTTCGGGAGTTAGGCGCAACGGAACAGGATATAGCTGATGCAATCCATTATGTTGCTCAGGTGTACGCATTGCCACCAATTAGAGATGACCTAATGTGGTTTAAAGATACGCTATTTACAATCTTAGAGCCTGCTTTTCCTAATAGTGGGGTTTCCGACAAAGCTGCTAGGTTTGCACTTAAGCTTATTGCAGGTCTACAGGAGCAAATACAATAACGGCGCATAACATGGGCGCTGCAAAAAGCACTGCACCTGCTAGCTAAGAGGTTATAATTCAAAAGAATGAAAGAGTTTAACTTAATACTTACGTGTCTAAAGGAGTTCAGTATTCCAATAAGATATTCGGAATATGATGAACAGGCATTTGGAAGTTGGTATATAGAAATAGAATCCAACCCTTTGTATCGAGTCGCACATGATGGAAGGGATAAAACCATAGTATTAGAAGTTAATAGAAATAATGAATGGGACTGTTTGATCTCAGACAAAACGAAGTCAGGAAAACACATAATAGAAAAATTACGGAAAGAACTAAATGACCTATAATAAGAAACTTAAGTGGGACACAAGATGATTTTGGCTTTATCTCCCGTTTGTCACGCTGAGTAGCGCAGTTTATTTGGGATTAGCCCGAAGGGGTACGGCAAGGATGCCGCACATTGGACATCAGCACACGGAAGTGCTGTTGGCCAATCCCCAAATAAACGAGCAACGCAAGGAACCCGTTAGGGCGTGACATTCGGGTGTCTTTTTCTTTGGTTACTTTCTTTTGGACAAGCAAAAGAAAGTAACTAGCCGCCGGTCTACCACCGGCAACATTACTAAT
>DAOWEP010000192.1 GCA_030638455.1 Gammaproteobacteria bacterium | reverse complement strand
GATTGGGCTTGGGCTGGTTGGATCTTGAATTGAGATAGGTCCTCCTGGTTGTATCGGCGGAATTTACGATGTGCTTAGCCGGTTTAATACCATTATTATCGATTTCAGCCGTGACGTATGGAGCTACATCTCACTAGGGTATTTCAAACAAAGGACGATAGCGGGTGAAGTGGGTTCATCTACCATGCCACACAAGGTCAACCCGATTGACTTTGAAAATGCAGAAGGGAACCTGGGCCTGGCCAATGCAGTATTTAATCACCTGAGCGCTAAACTACCTATATCCAGGTGGCAACGTGATCTTACTGATTCTACCGTTTTAAGAAATCTTGGTGTTGGAATCGCCCATAGCACAATCGCGTATCAATCCTGTCTTCGCGGCATCAGTAAACTTGAAGTTAATACTGATTGCATACAGGCAGACCTTGAAAACAACCTTGAGGTTCTGGCCGAACCTATCCAAACGGTTATGCGCCGCTATGGAATCGAGAAGCCCTATGAGAAATTAAAGGACCTTACCCGAGGGCAAAAAATTGACATGGGAAGTATGCATGACTTTATTGATAAGCTGGAAATACCGAATGAAGCCAAGCAGGCTCTTAAATCCCTTACACCGGCTACCTATATCGGCAATGCATCAGATCAGGCAAAAAATATTTAGTTTGACCGATTCTGTGAACCAGTCCTCACACCTTGTCTAGAAAATCCTACATACTTGAGCTGTAAATTTCAGGGTCGACCCGTTTCCTATAACGGTCTTCCCCAACCCTGAAACTGCAGAAGTATCAACCCGGGCTATACAGGATGTATGGTTCGGGTTTGTTTTTTGTATTGCCACTCCATTTGTATCTACCTATTTGTATCCCTCTGGCCCAAGGCGTACCCTATCATGCATGAAGATAGAACTCGCAACCCTGAATCTTGGGGAGATCACTACCGAACAATTTCTTGCCCAATACTGGCAGAAGCAACCGTTACTCATTCGAAATGCCCTACCCGGTTTTACAAGCCCGATTTCACCCGATGAGTTGGCCGGCCTTGCCTGCGAAGACACCATTGAATCCAGACTGGTGATTGAAAAAGACGGTGTTACCCCATGGGAAGTACGCCATGGCCCGTTTACAGAAACAGATTTTGGGTCTCTGCCCGAAAGCCACTGGACACTACTGGTACAGGATGTCGAAAAACATGCCCAGGAACTACATGAATTGATCCAGCCATTTCGCTTTATCCCGGACTGGCGCATTGATGACCTGATGATCAGCTATGCCACCAACCATGGTTCAGTAGGCCCTCATAAAGATAACTATGACGTATTTTTGTTACAGGGACTAGGTAAACGTCGTTGGCAAATCAGCACCCAACCTGTCTCCGAAGACAACATGACTGATAATCTGGATCTTTGCATCATGAAGGAATTCAGGGCCGAACAGGAATGGATACTGGAGCCAGGTGATCTGTTATACCTGCCGCCAAACGTTGCACACTACGGGACCGCTGTTGGCGAGTGTATGACTTATTCGATAGGTTTTCGGGCACCACAAAGTTATGAATTATTACATGGCTTTCTTGAACACAAACTAGAAAAGGCACTGGAAAACGGAGCGGCCAGCCAGACCTATCGTGACCCTGATCTGATAATGCAAGATGACCCCGCTCATATTTCTACTGGAAATATTGAAAAATTACGCACAACCATACAAGACCTGCTGCCAAAATCACCTGATGAAATTGACCACTGGATTGGGAAGTATCTAAGCAAATCAAAAGAACATCTTGCCATACAAATAGAAAATCCACACCTGGATAGAGCCACGTTTATAACCCTGTGGCAAGACAATAATATCTTAATGAGAAATACCGCTGTTCGAATCCTTTATACTGAAGAAAACGATCAATGTATTATCTATGCATATGGTTTTGAGTATCCAGTACCTGCAAAATACAGGGAGGGTATTTCAGCGTTATGTCGTAAAAGAGAAATATCATTTGATTCCATGAGAAAATGGCTGGATGACGAATTTTTTGCAGATATACTCTGCCAATTTTACAATCTTGGCTATCTGTATTTTGACCCCATATAGTAAATCTAAATGATGAATAAGCATAATTTTAATGTAAAAATAGTTACCTGGGATTCTGCTAAACAGAACATCAAACCCATTCGCGAAACCGTCTTTATTCAGGAGCAACATGTCCCCGCAGAACTGGAGTGGGACGGCCTGGACAAAGAAAGCATCCATGTTCTGGCAACTCTTGAAGACAACACCTCGGTTGGCACAGCGCGCTTGCTCTCTAATGGACATATCGGCAGAATGGCAGTGCTAAGGGAATATAGAAATATGGGTATTGGGAGCGCCATGCTTTCTGCGTTACTGGAGTATGCGAGTAAACATCAAATCAGCGACCTGTTCCTGCTGGCACAAACTCAGGCCATTTCTTTCTATGAGCAATACGGGTTCTCAGCGATAGGTGAGATTTTTATGGATGCTGGTATACCTCATAAAAAGATGACCTATTCACAAATACAAACTGATACTACAGACAAAATAGATACAGGAAATTCAAATGTCGGAACAGGATGAAAATACACCCGCTGAAACTGGTCAGGTAGCTTATTTTGAAACACGACATGAAAACCGTGAGCTTGCCGTTACATTAGCCAAACAGGCAAAACACACGCTAAGAATCCTGACCCATGACCTGGAAAGCGCCATATATGAAAATGCATCCTTTATCCAGGCAGTTACTCAACTGGTAACCAGAAGCCGGCATTCAAAAGTATACATACTGGTCAAGGATTCATCACAAGCCATTATACATGGGCACAGGTTGATAGAGTTATCACGAAAATTTTCAAGCTATATTCATTTACATAATCCTTCTAAAGAAGATAAAAGTTTTCTCAATGCATTTCTGGTTGCCGATGAAAGTGGCTACCTATACAGACAAAATGCTACCCGGCATGAAGGCACTGCCAATTTGCATGATCCCTTCAGGGCCAGGGAACTCAGGGAGATATTTGATGACTTATGGGGAAGAAGCCGGCCTGATCCGGAAATGCGTAGACTATACATATAGGATAACTGACATGAAGACACATATGAAAATAGTTCATTTGATGGTTACCATGACCCTACTACTGGCTACCTTATTTTCTGCGCAGGCGTACGGCTCATCACTGGAGATCATCCAGCTGAAAAACAGAACGGCTAATGAAATGATGCCACTACTGGAACCCATGCTGGATAAAGATGGCGTGATCTCAGGCACCGGCTTTCAGTTAATCATTCGCACATCTGAACAAAACCTTGCAGAACTCAGGAAAATAATTCAAAAACTGGATATAGCCCCTCGCCAATTACTTATTTCAGTAAAGCAACTGTCAGAGGATGAATACCGAAAGCAACACTTAAGCGTACGAATACAGGCTTCAAAAGACTCGACAGCCGTCGATGCACGCATCTATGGTACCAGGGGTACAGACAAGGAAAATAATATTCAAAAAGTCAGAGTACTCGAAGGAAACCTGGCCTTTATTGAAATCGGACAGTCTATACCAATAGGAGAAAGGACAATAACCAATAACACCGTCCAGGAAACCGTACGATATAAGGATGTAACTACCGGGTTTTATGTTCTAGCCAGAATCTCAGGCGACAAAAAAGATGGTGAAAGAGTTACCCTGCGAATCAGCCCCCACAAGGCTTCATTAAGCAGTGAAGGCGGCGGTAAAATCGACATCCAGTACACTGAAACAACGGTCAGCGGAAAACCTGGAGAATGGCTTGAAATTGCGGGAACTACTGAGCGTGAAGAACATAAAGGTAGTGGTTTTACCTATCGAACCAGAGGCAAGGGCAGTCAACTGGGCCGGATCTTGATCAAAGTTGAGGAGATAAAACAGTGATTTTTCTAGAACTTTGCATATAATCAGTATGCACACCTATCAGGATATGGGAAAATAGCGTGCTCATAATCGAACGCAAGTAACGAACCAAATCCTGATACTATTTCCTGATACTAAAACAATGCAAAATGCAGCAGACCGGGGTAATGACATTCCGGACACATATACCTCTCCATTCTTACCCGAATTACCGAAATCCAGAAATGACCGGGTCAGCTGGGGTCGATTGTATGGAAACAGTACTGGTCTACCCATCTTTACAGCCGCAGAACAATACGATGGACTAGTCGTCGTCATAACGCCTGATAGCCAACACGCCAACCGTCTGGAGACAGAATTAAACTTTTACGCATCAGGAAGTCAGATCAACATCTTTCAGCTTCCGGACTGGGAAACCCTGCCGTACGACCTCTTTTCCCCTCATCAGGACATCATTTCACAGCGCCTGGAGACCCTGTATCACCTGCCTGACCTGAAAAAAGGAATATTAATCGTACCGGTTGCTACCTTCATGCAGCGGCTAATGCCAAACAGTTATCTACAGGCCAACAGCTTGATACTGGAAACAGGCGACCAGCTTCAGCCAGAAGAAATGCGGAGAAAACTGGAACAGGCAGGTTATAACTGTGTATCCCAGGTTATGGAGCATGGTGAGTTTGCTATCCGCGGTTCATTGATCGACCTTTTCCCGATGGGTACCAATACCCCATACCGAATAGACCTGTTCGATGATGAAGTAGAATCCATCCGCACGTTTAATCCAGACACGCAACTCTCCATAGACAAGGTTTCATCTATCCGGTTGTTACCGGCCCGCGAATTTCCGATGAACGATGAAACCATCAAAAAATTCAGGCAGGCATACAGAATAAGATTTGAGGGCGACCCGCAACAAAGCCTGATCTATCGGGATGTAAGCCAGGGGATAGCGCCTCCCGGTATCGAATATTATTTACCGCTGTTTTTTGACCGCACTGAAACATTACAGGATTACCTGCCATCATCTGCTCTTTTCATCAGCTCACAGGACCAAAACATTGCAGCAGAACATTTCAGGGGACAGGTAGAAGAACGATACGAACAAAGGCGGCATGACACCGAAAGGCCCATACTGAAACCGGATGAACTATATCAGTCAGAAGAAACCCTGGACTCAGCCATATCAGCACACCCGCATATCTCCATGCAGGGCCCTGAAATACAATTAATGCAGCATGAGAAAAATCCAGTCAATTTTGCAACAAGTGCACCACCTGTATTGCTGATTCAAGCCCGCGCCAGTGAACCATGTGCCGCACTGGAGAACTTTGTATCAGATTATAACGGGCGCATCCTGTTTGCTGCCGAATCTACAGGCCGACGTGAATTCATTCTTGAAACATTACGTGGATTTGGATTACGCCCGGAAATATTTGAAACATGGAATGCCTTCATTACATCCGATACCAGTATTGGAATAACGGTTGCCCCATTAGAACAGGGTGCATTAATCCAGAACCCCCCTGTTGCGATTATTGCAGAACCACAGATTTTTGGTGAACGTGCCGTACAAACCAGACGTCGCAAAAGCCAGACAACTGACCCTGACAACATTATCCGGAACCTGACAGACCTGAATATAGGCTCGCCTGTAGTTCACGAAGAACAGGGGATTGGTCGGTATCTTGGACTTCAGAAGCTCAAGATGGGTAACCTTGAACCGGAATTTCTGACACTTGAATACAAAGGCGGGGATAAACTTTATGTTCCGGTATATTCTCTCCACCTGATCAGCCGCTATACCGGATCAGCCCCCGAAAATGCACCCCTGCATAAGCTGGGAAGTGACCACTGGCAAAAAGTAAAACGCCGTGCAGCTCAACGTGCAAATGATGTAGCGGCCGAGTTACTGGATATCTATTCCCGAAGGGCTTCCAGGAAAGGACACAAGTATTATATTCACGAAAATGAATATGCGGCATTCTCTTCTTCTTTCCCCTTTGAAGAAACGGCCGACCAATACAATGCAATAGAAGCCGTCAAGCAGGATATGAATTCAGAACAGCCCATGGATCGGGTAATATGCGGCGATGTCGGCTTTGGGAAAACCGAAGTCGCCATGCGCGCCGCATTTATAGCGGTACAGGGAGGAAAACAGGTGGCCGTACTTGTACCCACTACCCTGCTGGCTCAGCAACATTATCAGAATTTCCAGGACCGCTTTGCAGACTGGCCCGTACGCATTGAAGTGTTATCCAGATTTGAAGGCAAAAAAAACCAGGGAAACACATTATCAGGACTTGAAAACGGTAAAGTAGATATAGTGATAGGCACTCATGCACTACTTCAACCCAGCATAAAGTTCAAAAATCTTGGTCTTGCTATTATCGACGAAGAGCATCGCTTCGGGGTCAGACAAAAAGAAAAAATGAAGGCCTTGCGTACCGAAGT
>DAOWEP010000099.1 GCA_030638455.1 Gammaproteobacteria bacterium | reverse complement strand
TCTATCATGAAACTGGTTGAAGCCATGGACACCTTCTTCCCGCAACCAGAACGCGCCATTGATGGTGACTTCCTGATGCCAGTAGAAGACGTATTCTCCATCTCCGGACGTGGCACCGTAGTAACAGGACGTATTGAGCGAGGCGTCGTCAAAGTAGGCGAAGAACTCGAAATCATCGGAATCAAAGAAACCGCCAAGACCACCTGTACTGGTGTAGAAATGTTCCGCAAATTACTGGATCAGGGACAGGCAGGCGACAACGTAGGTGTACTGCTACGTGGCACCAAGCGCGAAGAAGTCGAGCGTGGACAGGTACTGGCCAAGCCCGGCAGCATCACCCCTCACACCAAATTTGAAGCAGAAGTATACGTACTGAGCAAAGACGAAGGTGGACGACATACCCCGTTCTTCAATGGCTATCGTCCGCAGTTCTACTTCAGAACCACCGACGTAACGGGATCCTGTGATCTTCCGGAAGGTATAGAAATGGTCATGCCGGGCGACAACGTCAAAATGACCGTATCCCTGATTGCCCCGATCGCGATGGAAGACGGCTTACGCTTTGCGATTCGTGAAGGTGGTCGTACCGTTGGTGCGGGTGTGGTTGCAAAGATTATTGAGTGATTGAGTAAACGATATGGCATCTACTAAACAAAGAATTCGGATACGTCTCAAGGCGTTTGACCATCGTCTGATCGATAAGTCAGCACTTGAAATATCGGAAACAGCAAAACGTACTGGTGCGCAGGTATTGGGTCCGATCCCGCTGCCTACAAAGAAAGAGCGCTTTACGGTCTTGACTTCACCGCATGTTAATAAGGATGCGCGTGACCAGTATGAGTTGCGTACCCATAAGCGTTTGCTGGATATCGTGGATCCTACAGATAAAACAGTGGATGCACTTATGAAACTGGATTTAGCTGCCGGCGTAGATGTGCAGATTAAATTGAATTGATTGAAGTATATAAATGGCCTGATCTTCAGGGATTGTTCCTGGAGTTAAGTCGAAGTTAAGTTGGAGTCAAGAATGGCAATTAGATTGGTTGGTCGAAAGGTAGGAATGACGCGCGTCTTCACTGACGACGGTATTTCTCAGCCCGTTACCGTAATACATGTTGACCCAAATCGCGTTACTCAGGTGAAGACACTGGAGACTGACGGTTACAGAGGGGTACAGGTAACAGCGGGTACTCGCCGTGCATCGAGGGTCAACAAGCCAGCGGCAGGGCATTTTGCCAAAGCAGGAGTTGAAGCAGGCCGTGGTTTATGGGAGACCCGTCTTGATGATGGAGAAGGTGAAGACCTTACGGTTGGTTCCGAGATCAAAGTGGATATCTTTGAGGCTGGTCAGATTGTTGATGTTACAGGCACTTCTATCGGTAAAGGTTTTGCAGGTGTTATCAAACGTTATAACTTTGCCATGCAGGATGCAACACACGGTAATTCACTGTCGCATCGCGCCCCGGGTTCTATCGGGCAATGTCAGACACCTGGACGTGTATTCAAGGGCAAGAAGATGGCGGGACATATGGGTAATGTAAAAACTACCGTGCAAAATCTTGAGATAGTTCGTGTAGACACAGAACAAAATCTTATTCTGGTGAAGGGTGCTATACCTGGATCAAAAGGCGGAGATGTAATTGTCCGTCCTGCAGTAAAGGCATAACAGGGGTTTATGATGGAACTTCAAATGGCAAACAAGAAGGGTTCAGGCTTGAAAGTGTCCGATGAGACGTTTGGCCGTGAATTTAACGAAGGTCTTGTTCATCAGGCAGTCGTTGCCTATCTGGCTGGAGGCCGTGCCGGAACAAGGGCACAAAAAAATCGTTCAGATGTAAGAGGCGGTGGTGCCAAGCCATGGAATCAGAAAGGAACAGGCCGTGCACGTGCAGGTACTATTCGTAGTCCTATATGGCGTAGTGGTGGAGTAACATTTGCTGCCAGACCTCAAGATCACTCGCAGAAACTGAACAAAAAGATGTACAGGGCTGCTATGCAGTCAATTTTATCCGAACTGGTCAGGCAAGAACGTTTAATTGTTGTGAAGGAATTTTCCGTCACTTCTCCGAAAACTAAAGAGCTGGTTTCCAAGCTGGATGAGTTGGGGTTACGTGATGCAGGAGCGAGGAACAAGGTGCTAATCGTGTCAGAGGATGCGGATGCTAACTTATTTCTGGCCGTTCGTAATATACCGCATGTAGCTGTTGAGGATGTGGCGGGACTGAATCCGGTTAATCTGGTTGGTTCTGAAAAAGTAATAATGACTGAAGCGTCCGTGAAGGGCCTGGAGGAGTTGTTAGCATGAACCAGGAACGCTTAATGAAGGTTTTATTGTCTCCGCATATTTCAGAGAAGACCACAAGGTTAGCTGATAATAATAATCAGATTACCTTCAAGGTTTTACCGAATGCTACAAAGCAGGAAATTAAAAGTGCCGTCGAATTTCTTTTCAAGGTAAATGTTACCGGGGTTCAGGTAATGAATGTTAAGGGCAAGAAAAGACGTTTTGCACAAACAATCGGGCGTCGTAAGGACTGGAAAAAGGCATATGTAACGCTTCGCGAAGGCGATGATATTGATTTCGCTGGCGCAGAGTCCGCTTAGTAGTATTTATTGTAATATATAGACGTACCAAAGAATTTAGTTAGCAGAGAAAGATTATGGCATTAGTAAAAGTAAAACCAACATCACCAGGACGCCGTGGCGTTGTAAAGGTTGTTACACCTGGTCTGCACAAGGGCGCGCCTCATGCTGCGCTGCTGGAAAAGAAGAACAAGTCGGGTGGACGTAATAATAACGGACGTATTACCACGCGTCATGTCGGTGGTGGGCATAAGCAGCGCTATCGTATAATTGATTTCAAGCGTGACAAGGACGGGGTCCCAGCAAAGGTTGAGCGTATTGAGTATGATCCAAATCGCACTGCCAATATTGCATTGTTGTTATATGTGGATGGTGAGCGCCGTTACATTATTTCCCCAAAAAATATTAAGGTGGGAGACGAAATAATATCTGGTGCTGATGCGCCGATCAAAAATGGCAACTGCTTGCCATTGCGTAACATCCCTGTAGGTACGCTGATACATAATATTGAAATGAAACCTGGAAAGGGAGCTCAGATGGCGCGTAGCGCAGGAGCAAGTGTCCAGCTGGTTGCGCGCGAAGGTGCTTATGCAACCGTTCGTTTGCGTTCTGGTGAAATGCGCAAGGTGCTTGCAGAATGCAAGGCCACCGTAGGTGAAGTGGGCAACACTGAACACAGCCTGCGTAAACTGGGTAAGGCTGGCGCCAAGCGCTGGCGTGGCGTAAGGCCGACCGTGCGTGGAGTTGCAATGAATCCGGTAGATCACCCACATGGTGGTGGTGAAGGACGTACTTCTGGTGGTCGTCATCCTGTATCTCCATGGGGCATGCCTACCAAGGGTTATAAGACACGTAGTAATAAACGGACGGACAATATGATTGTTCGTCGTCGTAACAAGAAATAGCGGACAGAGGTAAAGCATAGTGCCACGTTCAATAAAAAAAGGACCATTTATTGACCTTCATCTTGTGAAGAAGGTAAATGAAGCGGTTGCAACAAATAACAGAAGGCCAATTAAGACCTGGTCCAGACGTTCAATGATTAGCCCGGATATGGTTGGGTTGACAATTGCAGTACATAACGGACGTCAGCATGTACCTGTTCTGATTAATGAGAACATGGTTGGGCACAAGCTCGGTGAATTTGCGGTAACCCGTACATTCAGAGGGCACTCCGGCGATCGCAAGGCAAAGTAAAGGAGCGCTGAGATGGGAACCTATGCAAAATTGAAACATGTTCAGATATCGGCCCAGAAGGGTCGGCTGGTTGCAGATCAGATTCGCAATATGCCAGTTGAAAAAGCACTGGAATTGTTGACCTTTAGCAATAAAAAGGCAGCAGCGATTATTAAAAAGGTACTTGAATCTGCAATTGCCAACGCCGAGCACAATGATGGCGCTGATATAGATGAGCTACAGGTAAAAAGTATTTGTGTAGACGAAGGTCGCACACAGAAACGATGGCGGGCGCGCGCAAAAGGGCGCGGAACAAAAGTTCTTAAACGCAGCAGTCACATTACTGTGATGGTTGCAGAATCTTAACGAGGAGAGATCTGGAATGGGTCAGAAAGTACATCCTACAGGGTTCAGGCTGGGTATATCCAAGGATTGGACATCCAAGTGGTTTGCCGAAGGCAGGGATTTTGCAGACAACCTTGAGCAGGATTTAAAGGTACGTGAATACCTGCGTAACAAATTAAAACAGGCTTCCGTAAGCAGAATTCAGATTGAGCGCCCTGCACGTAGTGCGCACATTACTATCCATACCGCGAGGCCTGGCATGGTAATAGGCAAAAAGGGTGAAGATATTGAATCTTTACGCAAGAAGCTCAGCAGTATGATGGGTGTGCCCGTTACTGTAAATATAGAAGAAATTCGCAAACCTGAGCTGGATGCCCAGTTGGTGGCCGAAAGTGTAGCGCAGCAACTGGAGCGCCGTATCATGTTTCGTCGTGCCATGAAGCGTACCGTTACCAATGCAATGCGTATTGGTGCTAAAGGCATCAAGATCAATGTTGGCGGCAGGTTGAATGGTGCTGAGATTGCTCGTAGCGAATGGTATCGTGAAGGTCGGGTGCCACTACATACCTTACGTGCGGATATTGATTATGGTACCGCAGAGGCCAACACCACTTATGGAATTATTGGTATCAAGGTATGGATTTATAAAGGTGAAGTTTTTAATACAGAAGAACCAGCTGAAACCGGCGCTGCCAAAACAGCGACTGCTGGTTAACGGAGTTTGTTAGCGTATGTTACAGCCAAAGAGAACAAAATTTCGTAAGCAGATGAAGGGCCGTAACCGCGGTTTTGCTATCAAGGGTAGCAAAGTCAGTTTTGGCGAATTTGGTCTGAAGGCAGTTGACCGTGGTCGTATTACAGCCAGACAGATTGAGGCAGCTCGTCGTGCGATGACACGTTACATTAAGCGTGGCGGAAAGATCTGGATTCGTGTTTTTCCAGATAAGCCAATTACCAAAAAGCCACTTGAAGTCAGGCAGGGTAAAGGTAAGGGTAATGTGGAATATTGGGTGTCACTGGTACAACCAGGCAGTATGTTGTACGAAATGGAAGGCGTAACTGAGGATGTAGCACGCGAAGCTTTCCGTCTGGCCAGTGCAAAATTACCTATTAAAACAACTTTTGTAACCCGAACGGTGATGTAATGAAAGCTGAAGAATTCAGACAAAAGAATATGGACGAGCTGAATAAGGAATTACATGGCTTGTTGCGTGAACAGTTTAATCTGCGGATGCAGAGAGGAACAGGTCAATTAACCAAGTCTGATCAGTTAATGAAGGTGAGACGTAACATTGCGCGCGTCAAGACAGTAATAAACGAAAAAACCAGAGCAGGTAATGCATAATGAGCGACGTTAGTACAGAGAAGAGCACAGATAAGAGTGCGGACAAGCTTGTACGGATGGTTTCTGGCCGAGTGGTTAGTAACAAAATGGATAAAACTATTACAGTTTTACTGGAGCGCAGGGTAAAACATCCTGTTTATGGAAAATACATTAATAAGTCAACCAAGATCCATGCTCATGATGAATCGAATGAATGTAATGAGGGTGACATTGTGATGGTTCAGCAATGTCGTCCAGTATCAAAAAGCAAATCATGGAGACTTGTGAAAGTAGTTAGCTAGTCCTGATGAATTTTTAATACAGATTTAATATTTGAAAAAATTGGAAGAAAACCATGATACAGATGCAAACAGTTCTTGATGCGGCAGATAACAGTGGCGCGCGCCGCGTACAATGCATCAAGGTGTTGGGTGGTTCACACCGCAGGTATGCGGGTATTGGTGATATTATAAAAGTCAGCATAAAAGAGGCGATCCCACGCGGCAAGGTTAAAAAAGGTGAGGTTTACAGTGCAGTGGTGGTGCGCACACGCAAGGGTGTACGACGTCCAGACGGTTCATTGATCCGTTTTGATGGTAACGCAGCTGTAATATTGAACAGCCAGTTACAGCCTATTGGTACTCGTATATTTGGACCAGTGACCCGGGAATTGCGTACAGAGCGTTTTATGAAAATCATTTCCCTTGCACCAGAAGTGCTATAAGGCTGGAGTAAAGAGAATGCGTAAAATAAAGAAAGGTGATGAAGTAATTGTAACGACCGGAAAAGACAAGGGTCGGCGCGGTACTGTTTTAAACGTAACGCCGGACTCACGTGTGTTGGTTGAGAATGTTAATATGGCAAAGAAACATACCAAACCTAATCCGAATGCAGGTATTGAGGGTGGTATTGTTGAAAAAGAGATGCCATTGGCTATTTCTAATGTAATGCATTACAACCCTGCTACTGAGAAGGGAGATCGCATAGGGATACGTACATTGGAAGATGGTCGCAAAGTACGTTATTTCAAGTCCAACAATGAAGTATTGGATGCCTGATTTATGAATGGTAACGCCAGGATTGGTAGCGTTAGTCACTAGACAGTAATTTGAAAGATATGAGTATTAGACATGGCTAGATTGCAGGAATTTTACAAAAATACGGTAGTTAACCAGCTTCAAAAGGAGCTGGGATGTAACGTTATGCAGGTTCCCCGCATATCCAAGATCACTATTAATATGGGTGTGGGAGAAGCAATTGGTGATAAAAAGGTGATGGAGCATGCAGTTAAAGACATGATCCAGATTGCGGGCCAAAAGCCGATTGTCTGCATGGCACGTAAATCAGAAGCTGCCTTTAAGGTGCGTGAAGGGTGGCCAGTAGGCTGCAAGGTAACATTGCGTAGAGAAAAGATGTATGAGTTTCTTGATCGTCTGATCAGTGTTGCTATCCCGCGTATTCGTGATTTCCGTGGTATGAATGCGAAATCATTTGATGGTCGCGGTAATTACAGCATGGGTGTTACAGAGCAGATTATTTTTCCGGAAATAGATTACGATAAGATTGATGCGTTGAGAGGTATGGATATCAATATTACTACTACTGCGCGTACCAATGAAGAAGGCCGTGCATTGTTATCTGCCTTTAAATTTCCGTTTAAGAACTGATATTCAAGAATAATTATCCAAAAGCTAAGGATTAAGATATGGCCAAAATGTGTATGATCAATCGCGAAAAGAAACGCGAACAAATGGTGAAAAAATACGCTGCAAAACGTGATGCGTTAAGAGCCGCGATCAAAGATCACAATACCAGCGATGAAGATCGTGAGCAGGCTGTTAACAAGTTGCAGGCCATGCCTCGTAATGCAAGCCCTTCGAGACTGCGTAACCGGTGTCGGATTACCGGAAGACCGCATGGATATTATCGTAAATTTGGTTTAGCGCGTACTAAATTAAGAGAAGCTGCCATGCGCGGGGATATTCCCGGGCTGCATCTGGCTAGCTGGTAACATGCTTGGTAATAAAAGATTGGTAACAAAGAAATTTTGGCGAATAGACGCCGGGAGTTTTAGATAATGAGTATGACAGACCCTATAGCAGATATGCTGACCCGTATACGTAACGGGCAATCTGCAAAAAAGGCACAGGTGCAAATGTCTTCATCTACAAAGAAGATGGAAATTGCCAGGGTGCTGAAGGCAGAAGGCTATATTGAAGATTTTTCAGTAGAAGGCGACGTAAAGCCGGTATTAAGTATCGTTCTACGTTATTACCAGGGCAAGCCTGTGATCGACAAGATCAAGCGTGTTAGCAAGCCTGGCCTGAGAATTTTCAGGGGCAAGGATGAGCTGCCTAAGGTAAATGCTGGTCTGGGTGTTGCAATAATTTCAACCTCGCAGGGCGTTATGACAGATCGTGCCGCCCGTGCTGCCGGACAAGGTGGCGAGGTGCTTTGTACAGTTATCTAAATAAGTAGTTATAAGTAAATAGTTACGAATAATATTTACCGTTAAGTTGTTGCCAAACGTTTTAAGGAAACAGGTAAAAGAAGATGTCCAGAATTGCGAATAGTCCGGTTGTCATACCTTCGGGTGTGGAAGTTGTCATAAGTGGCAATGCTGTTAACGTCAAAGGGCCAAAGGGAGCGTTTTCCTATGATGTTCATAACGCAGTTGATATAAAACAGGATGAAGGCCAATTGAAGTTCTCAGCGCGAGATGGTGGCAAGGCATCCAATGCAATGGCAGGTACTATGCGTGCTGTGGTAAATAATATCGTGACCGGTGTTACTCAGGGGTTTGAAAAGAAACTTCAATTAATTGGTGTAGGTTACCGGGCGCAGGTACAAGGCAAGGTTGTGAATCTGACGCTAGGTTTTTCACACCCTGTCAATTATGAAATTCCGGAAGGAGTTACGGTTGAAACACCAAGTCAGACAGAAATTATCGTTAAAGGTATTGATAAACAGAAGGTAGGCCAGGTAGCAGCAGAGATCAGGGCCTATCGCCCACCTGAGCCATACAAGGGCAAGGGTGTTCGTTATGCGGACGAGCATGTTGTCCGTAAAGAAGCCAAGAAGAAGTAAGGGTTTAATTCGATGGATAAAAAAGCATCACGTATACGACGCGCACGTAAAACACGTGCAAAGATTAGAGAGTTGGGTGAGCACAGGTTGTGTATATTTCGCACGCCTCGGCATATTTACGCCCAGATTATTGCCCCAACGGGAAGCGAAGTAGTAGCAAGTGCATCTACGGTTGACCCAAAGATTCGTGGTGCAATCAAGACAACAGGTAATGTTGATGCTGCATCGGCGATTGGTAAGGCCATTGCAGAGAGAGCAAAAGAAGCGGGTATCAGTAAAGTAGCATTTGATCGTTCCGGTTTCAGGTACCACGGCCGCATCAAGGCTCTGGCAGAAGCTGCACGTGAGAATGGATTGAAAATATAGAAGGCAGACATGGCAAAAAATAAAGAATCATCAGGTCCTAGCGACGGTTTACTTGAGAAACTGGTTTCGGTTAATCGTGTAGCCAAGGTAGTAAAAGGCGGACGCCAATTTGGATTTACCGCATTGACTGTGGTCGGTGATGGAAATGGTAAAGTGGGTTTTGGATATGGAAAGGCACGTGAGGTTCCACTTGCTATCCAGAAGGCGATGGAGAAAGCACGCAAGAACATCCAGAAGATTGATCTGGACAATGGCACATTGCAATATGCTTTGACGTCAACCCATGGCGCAAGCAAGGTCTACATGCAACCTGCCTCTGATGGTACCGGGATTATTGCGGGTGGCGCCATGCGCGCAGTTTTTGAGGTTGTTGGTGTTCATAACGTACTTGCCAAATGCATTGGTTCACGTAATCCAATTAATGTAGTTAGAGCCACTATTCGCGGTTTGTCTGAAATGGCATCACCACAGTCTATTGCAGATAAACGTGGCAAGAAGGTTGAAGAAATACTTGGTTAACCAGTGAGTAAATATAGTAGATAAAGCAATGGCAAAACAAAACAAATTAAAAGTAACACTGATCAAGAGTTTGAGCGGTAGGCTAAAGAATCACCAGGCAAGTGTAAGAGGTCTGGGATTGCGCCGTATCAGGCATAGTGTGCTTGTAGATGATACACCTGAAAATCGTGGCATGATCAACAAGGCTTGCTACATGTTGAAGGTTGAGGAGTCCTGATTATGCAGCTAAATACAATTAAACCACCTGAAGGAAGCAAGCATCAGGCCAAAAGAGTAGGCCGTGGTATTGGGTCTGGAAATGGCAAGACATGTGGACGCGGGCATAAAGGACAGAAATCACGTTCTGGTGGATTCCATAAGACCGGTTTTGAGGGTGGTCAGATGCCACTCCAGCGTCGTCTGCCTAAAGTTGGTTTCCGTTCTCGCAAGGCGCGTTATAGCGCAGAACTGCGATTGCATGAACTTGCATCTGTGGAAGCGGACGTAGTAGATATGCTGGCATTGAAGGCAGCTCAACTGATCCCTCAGGAGACCCAGCGTGTAAAAGTAATTTTATCAGGGAAGATTGAAAAGTCGGTTTCGTTAAAAGGTATTGCAGTAACCAAAGGAGCTCGTGCAGCTATTGAATCTGCCGGCGGCAAGATCGAGGAATAAGTGGTAAAGGCGGCAGCAAAATTGCCATCGGGGCTTGGTGACGGAGGTAAGTTCAGGGAGCTAAGACAAAGAATATTTTTTGTTTTAGGTGCATTTCTGGTCTTTCGTACAGGTACCTTTATAACGGTACCTGGTCTGAACCCGGTTGAGTTGGCCCAGTTATTTGATGCCCAGCGCAACACTATCCTTGGAATGTTTAATATGTTCTCGGGTGGTGCATTAGAGCGCTTATCGTTGTTTGCATTGGGTATTATGCCATATATCTCGGCATCTATTATTATGCAGCTCTTGTCTGTGGTAGTGCCGGCATTAGAGCAAATAAAAAAGGAAGGTGAGGGCGGGCGCAGGAAGATCACACAATATACCCGTTACGGCACCGTTGTGTTGGCGACTTTTCAGGCATTAGGTGTGGCCGTTGGCCTGGGAGGCCAGCCAGGTCTGGTAACAATCGATTTATATCAGTTTTACTTTGTGACAGTGGTAACTCTGGTGACTGGTACTATGTTTCTGATGTGGCTGGGTGAGCAGATTACCGAGCGTGGCATTGGCAACGGAATATCGTTGATTATTTTTGCAGGTATTGTGGCGGGACTTCCAGCTGCCATTGGTGGAACTCTGGAGCAGGCGCGTAACGGTGAGATTGGCGTCTTTACGGTATTGATTTTGTTCATTCTGGCTATTGGTGTTACCGCATTTGTTATTTTTGTAGAGCGGGGCCAGCGTCGGATTACTGTAAATTATGCGAAGAGGCAGCAGGGGCGCAAGATGTTTGCGGCACAAAGCAGTCATCTTCCATTAAAGTTGAATATGTCGGGCGTAATACCACCGATTTTTGCGTCCAGCCTGATCCTTTTCCCATCAACAATGGGTAAATGGTTCAGCGATAGTAATGAAGGCATGGAGTGGTTAGGTGATTTTGCGCAGATGTTGTCACCTGGGCAGCCGTTATATGTATTTTTTTACGCGATGCTGATTATTTTCTTCTGTTTCTTCTATACCGCATTGGTATTCAATTCGAGAGAAACAGCAGACAACCTGAAGAAATCAGGTGCATTTATACCGGGTATACGGCCTGGCGAACAGACGGCTAAATATGTAGACAGCGTGCTGACGCGTCTAACCACAGCAGGAGCAATATATATTACTTCTGTCTGTTTATTGCCTGAGTTTTTGATTTTGTACTGGGGAGTGCCATTCTACTTTGGAGGCACCTCTCTGTTGATTATTGTTGTAGTGGTGATGGACTTTATTGCGCAGACGCAAACGCACTTGATGTCTCACCAGTACGAAGGCCTGATGAAGAAGGCCAATTTGAAGGGGTATGGCCGGTCTGGTGTAGCACGTTAATTTGTCACCAGAGGATATGGTCAGCCAAGTAACTGGAGAAGAGAAATGAAGGTAAGAGCATCTGTTAAGAAATTCTGCAGGAATTGCAAGATTGTACGTCGCAAGGGTGTAGTGCGCGTTATCTGCAAGGAACCAAGGCATAAACAAAGACAAGGTTAATAAAATAGTCAAGTGTAATCAATGGGTTACACAGGATTTATTTTCATTAAGTTTTAAGCTATTATTGCGCGTTTCCTGAGAGCAGGAAATTGTTGAGAAATTTAGGAGTTAATTGAATGGCCCGTATAGCAGGCATAAATATTCCAGATCATAAACATGCAGTTATATCGCTAACTGCGATTTATGGCATAGGCCACACACGTTCAAAGAAAATTCTGGATACCGTGGGAATTAGTCCTGAAACAAAGATCAAGGACCTGAGCGAGGGTGATCTGGATAAGCTCCGTAGTGAAGTTACCAAATATAACGTTGAAGGTGATTTAAGACGTGAAACTTCCATGAATATTAAACGATTGATGGATCTCGGAACCAATCGTGGCATTCGTCATCGTCGTGGACTGCCTTTACGAGGGCAGCGTACACGTACTAATGCACGTACACGCAAGGGCCCACGCAAGGCTATTCGTAAATAAGCATTTGACTATTAATACTATTTCAGAAATTTAACTATTTTCGTTTCGGGATTTTAATTATGGCAAAAGAGCCAGCAAAGAAAAAGGTAAAAAAGAATGTAGTGGACGGGATTGCACATATTCATGCATCTTTTAATAACACTATCATAACGATTACTGACAGACAGGGAAATGCACTGAGCTGGGCTACAGCAGGTGGTTCCGGTTTCCGTGGTTCTCGTAAGAGTACACCGTTTGCAGCACAGGTTGCGGCAGAGCGTGCCGGCAAGGTAGTGCTGGATTTTGGCATGAAGAATCTTGAAGTAATGATAAAGGGCCCTGGCCCTGGTCGTGAGTCGGCTGTTCGTGCACTCAATGCACTTGGTATGAAAATTACCAATATTACAGACGTAACCCCGATCCCTCATAATGGATGTCGTCCTCCTAAAAGACGGCGTGTTTAACGCATAGGCAAAGGCTAGGCCTGGAGATACTGGAGAGTAAACAAAAGTGGCAAAGTATATTGGTTCAAAGTGTCGTCAATGTCGTCGTGAAGGCGTTAAGCTGTTTTTAAAAGGCGAAAAATGTTTTACATCAAAGTGCGCCATTGAAGTGCGTCCGGTTCCGCCGGGTCAGCATGGGCAGCGCAGGACAAGATTATCAGACTACGCTTTGCAGCTTCGTGAAAAGCAGAAGCTGCGTAGAATATACGGAGTACTGGAGCGCCAGTTCCGTAGCTATTATAAGCAGGCTGCACGCATTAAAGGTTCAACAGGTGAAAACCTGCTGCAATTGCTGGAAGGAAGGCTGGATAATGTGGTTTTCCGCATGGGCTTTTCAGCTTCACGTTCAGAGGCACGCCAACTGGTTAGGCATAAAGGCGTAACCGTTAATGGAGTCAAGGTAAATATTCCTTCTTTCCAGGTAAGTGCATCAGACGTTGTTTCGGTACAGGAAAAAGCCAAGGAACAGGCGCGAGTCAAGCTCGCTATGGAAATGGCACAACAGCGTGGATTTGCAGACTGGTTGGATGTTGATGCGAAAAAGATGGAAGGTGTATACAGGGCGAAACCAGAACGCGCTGAATTACCATCTGACATCAATGAACATCTGGTTGTTGAGCTTTACTCCAAGTAATAGACGTTTCTTGTAGTAAATAGTTTGTAGTAATAAATAGTCGGGTTGCTGGTTTTAGTTTTAACACGGGTTTAAACAAATAGAGGATACTTCATGCAGGGTTCAGTAACGGAATTCCTAAAACCTCGGGTAGTAGATGTTCAGGTTTTTAATGATCAACATGCCAAGGTTACTCTTGAGCCACTTGAACGTGGTTTTGGACATACGCTTGGAAACGCATTACGCCGTATTTTGCTATCTTCATTGCCGGGATGCGCGGTTGTAGAGGCAGAAATTGAAGGCGTACTGCATGAATACACTACATTGGAAGGTGTGCAGGAAGACATTATTGAAATATTGCTGAACCTGAAAGGTCTGGCAATCAACATGCATGCCAGAGATGAAGCTACCCTGACATTAAGCAAGCAAGGCCAGGGGCCGGTATTGGCCAGTGACATCAAGTTAGATCACGATGTTGAACTTGTTAACCCTGATCATGTGTTAGCCCACCTGACCAGCAATGGTAGCCTGAATATGACCCTGAAGGTCGAACGTGGCCGCGGGTATGTACCTGCCCCACAGCGTGCTGCAAAGGAAGAGGAAAGCAAGCCAATCGGGCACTTGAGACTGGATGCCACTTACAGTCCTGTCTATCGCGTTACCTATAATGTGGAAAGTGCGCGTGTAGAACAGCGTACCGACCTTGATAAGCTGATTATCGATATTGAAACAGATGGCACCGTTGATCCGGAAAATGCCATTCGTCAGGCAGCAGGTATCCTGCAAGAGCAGCTATCTGTATTTGTTGACCTGAAGGGTACAGAAGAACAGGTACCGGAAGAGAAAGAATCTGATATTGATCCGATTCTGCTACGTCCAGTGGATGACCTTGAGTTGACCGTACGTTCTGCAAATTGCCTGAAGGCCGAGAGCATCTACTATATAGGTGACCTTATCCAGCGCACTGAAGTAGAGCTGTTAAAGACACCAAATCTGGGCAAGCAGTCTCTTACCGAGATCAAGGATGTATTGGCATCCCACAGCTTGTCATTGGGTATGCGCCTGGAGAACTGGCCACCACCAGGACTTAAGGATGATGACAAAGCGGTAGGCATGTAGTTATCTGGATTTCCAGGTTTATAGTTAGCCAGAATTTTTTAGAACAATAGAATTAAGTAGGAAAGAGTCATGCGACATCGTAATAGTGGACGACAACTAAATCGCAACAGTAGCCATCGTAAGGCAATGTTCCGTAACATGGCAGCATCATTGTTTCGTCATGAAGTGATCAAGACGACCTTGCCAAAGGCAAAGGAACTGCGCCGTGTGGCAGAGCCAATGATCACCATGGCCAAGGATGATAACGTTGCGAAGCGCCGCACCATTTTTTCACGTCTGCGTGATCGTGACATGGTAGGCAAACTGTTCAGTGATCTGGGTCCTCGTTACAAAGAGCGTCCCGGTGGCTACATACGTATTCTGAAGTGTGGATTTCGTTCAGGCGACAAGGCACCCATGGCCTTTGTTGAGCTAGTAGATCGTCCGATTGCAGAAGAAGAGGATATCCTTGATTTAGGGGATGATGATTAAGCTAGACTCCTGATTTATTAATACCGAAAAGGCCGGATTTTTATCCGGCCTTTTTTATGCACATGGATGTGCTGTATGCCGTGGTGCCATGGATGGCAAGGAGCGGCGATGTCAGGATGACCGGTATCCTGCGGGCGCAGGACGCGCAGGAGCAGGGTATGGTCAGGATGCCGATGGCGATATGCCGAATGAAAACCCACTTTAGAACTCTGCAATATTGATCTAGACCCTCCATGGTCTTCACCCCTTCGGGGCAGCTAAAGCTGTCCAAATTCGATCTTGTCGAATTTGTCTTTGCGTTTAATATCAAAATAACGGAATATTGGCTCATGATTGTTCTGGTAACAGACTTCGGGATGGAAGGGCCATACATTGGTCAGATGAAGTCTGTATTGTGCCAACAGGCACCGGATGTACCGGTCATTGACCTGTTTTCTGACCTACCCTCGTTTGATATCCAGGCAGCGGCCTATTTGCTGGCGGCCTATGTAAATGAATTCCCCGAAGACACTATATTTCTTTGCGTAATTGACCCGGGAGTAGGTAGTGACCGGCGCGCAGCCCTGGTACAGGCAGATGGCCGCTGGTATGTTGGGCCGGATAACGGGCTGTTTAATGTTATTGCGCAAAGGGCGAAGCAGGTGAAGTGGTG
>DAOWEP010000145.1 GCA_030638455.1 Gammaproteobacteria bacterium | reverse complement strand
TCAATATCGATGGGCTTCGGGTAGGCTGCTGTATGACAGAAGCTCTGCATCACCAGGTCGGCTGAGAAACCCAGACATGCCAGCTCCTTAAGCTCATCACGCGTCATGGCACCCGTTGTATCCTGCGAACCAACCGTTGTCACGCGTGGTTCACAATAGGTACCGGGGCGAATGCCTTCCACTCCACAGGCACGGCCCACCATCTTCTGTGCCAGCGTATAACCCTTGCCAGTATCTTCCGGTTCAACGGGACGCAGGAACACATCCGACGCATCCAGGCCCCGCTCTTCTCTTGTCTTGTCTGTTAATGATCTTCCGATGATTAATGGAATACGTCCGCCTGCCCTAATTTCATCCGGCATGGTGCTTGGCTTGAGATCAAATGTAGCAAGTTCATCCCCTGCTTCATTCGTAATCTTTCCTTTATAAGGAAATATCTTGATTACATCCCCGCTATTGAGCTTACTTACATCACACTCTATCGGCAATGCGCCTGAATCTTCCGCTGTGTTGAAGAATATCGGTGCAATTTTGTTGCCGAGTATAAATCCGCTCTGCCGTTTGTTCGGTACATACGGGATATCGTCACCCATATGCCACAGGACTGAATTGATTGCTGACTTTCTTGATGAACCTGTGCCTACCACATCACCAACATAGGCCAGTGGATGACCCTTCTTTTTAAGCGCTTCTATTTGCTCTAATGCATCTGGCATTTTGTTTATCAATAATGCCTTTGCATGTAACGGAATATCCGGACGGCTCCATGCTTCTGATGCGGGTGACAAATCATCTGTATTGGTTTCACCATCTACCTTGAACACGGTAACGGTAATTTCTTCCGGCATCGGGTCGCGACCGGTAAACCAGTCTGCATTTGCCCAGGCATCCACCACCTGCTTTGCATATGAGTTTGTTTTGGATTTCTCAACTATATCGTGATAGGCATCAAAAATAAGTAGTGTCTTTGAAAGCGCTTTGGCCGAAAGAGGTGCAAGCTCTTCATTGTCCAACAACTCAACCAATGGCTGGATATTGTAACCACCCAACATGGTGCCAAGCAGTTCAGTAGCATGAGCGAGATCAATTAATGGACTGGCAACTTTTCCATTGGTTATTGCAGTCAGAAAGCCCGCTTTAACATATGCGGCCTGATCTACCCCTGGTGGGACGCGATGGGTAAATAATTCCAGCAAGAAAGGCTCTTCTCCCTTAGGAGGGTTCTTGATCAATTCAACCAATTCTGCTGTTTGACTGGCATCCAGTGGAAGTGGAGGCAACCCTTCCGTCTCTCTTTCACTCACATGTTTACGATATGCTTCTAACACTATTCATCACCTTAATTTGATTTACTTTACCCAGACTTACAGATGGGCCGAAAAGAAAAGGCGGTATTGTACCCTTTTCCGGTTTATATCGATAGCTATCTAGATAGACGCTATTTATATTTTAAATCTGTTGCTTAGGATGAATGCTTAAGATTCTAGATCATTTCCTGGACAGGCTGATTTTCCCCAGGGTTTGATCCACTTCCATATTAAAGTGCTTTAGATAATTCAGCCCTAGCAGGCCATCTATACCACCAAGATTACTCAACATAACCGTTTTCACATTATGAACGGTAGCACCATTTAAACTAACGGATTCCAGGTTAATCACGGGTGCCGATATCTGTCCATTTGCAGTATTGATGGTAATAAAATTGCCGCTAAAAGAGAGGCCCATCTGTTCAGCCGCATCTGAAGAGATTGAAGTGTAGGTAGCACCGGTATCAAGGACAAAATGAAATGGTTCGGCGCTATCATTCAGATAGACATCTACATGCATACTACTTCCGTCTGCACGGTACGGCACCTCGATTAATAACGGCAGATCCTGCTTGTCCTGCGCTGCGCGTAGTAACGGTAATAGCTCGTCTTCATATTGGTTATCCAGATAAATCGCCCTGGACAAACTTTCAGCGGCCTCTCGATATTCTCCGCTTCGATAATACAGTTTACCCAAAATATAATGATACACTGGATTATACTGGTCATATGCAAGTTCGTTGTTGAGCATCTGGATTTTATCTGCATCTGAACCGGAATTTACAGATTGATTCAACTCGGCATGAACCAGCTTCCTGATCATAGGATTGATTGCATCCTCCAGTTCCGGATCGAATACAACTGCCTGTCTAAGTACGTCCCTTGCCTTGCGAAAGTTTCCAAGCTTATGCTCTACCATGGAATACAGGATAGCGCGCTGACCATTCTCCCCCATCAGATTAATAGCCTTATCCAGCAATGCCCTGGCCTCACTAAGTCTCCCCGATTCAAGTAAATATTTTGCCCGAGAATAATAAGATAGTTCCAGATGAACTCTAAGTCGGCCAAAATAGGATGCATCCTGCTCCAGTAGTTGCTCGGATAACCCGATCGCTTTTTGCCACTTATGCTCTCGCACATATGCAGCAACCTGAGCGAGCACACCGGCTGGTGTTTTTTCAATATATTGAGAAGAAAATTCTGCTATCGACATCGGTGCCGTAACAGGCATACTGTTTAATAGCTTCAGTATTGCAGTACTATCCACTACATCATAGTCAAACGAGTTCTGCCCGTCCCCTATCACAATACCAATCAAATACTTGTTCTCAATATCCATGAGCGCGCTTCCCGTTAAATCCAGAGACTTTTCAAAATGCGCTGTAAAGACAAGAACACCTGATTCCTGTTCAATGGGAGATGAAGTAATAGTCCCTTCATTCTTCCCCCCCAATGATTGAGAAACAAAATCCCTGCCCAGGTATAACGAATGATCCTCGGATACCTTAAAATATTGCCCTCGTGATAAATTATTCTTCAACGCCACAATGCCTGTATGCGTGTTGATTGCAATTACATTTCCTATGTCATATTGATTTCCATGCTCATCAAATACTCTACCTGTTTTTGCATTTTGCAACGCCATTATGGGTAATATGAGTGTACGTTCTGACCCCACCAGAACACCCTGGCCTCTATATACCTGCTTGCCTCCCACGCCATACAGTTCAACACTGACCACCCCGTTGATATTTGACGCAGATGTTGATATAGATCTTTCAGGTAATTTTTTTACAGCTTGTGCTGAGGCTGGTATTACTCTTTCCTTCTGCTGTGTTTCTGTTTGAACCACAGGTTCAGTATCGACAACTGGGAAATTACTGGTGTGCTGGATACTGAAAATCACATACCCGAGACCAATACCCAGAATAAAAGCCGCAATTAAACGCATAATTAGTTTTTTCAATTTGAAAGGATCTTAATAGTATATATCTAATTAATCAGACCACATGTAAAATGAACATCCTTTTTTCAGCCAACTAAATAACCTTTACATTTTTCAATAATTTATGTTAGAATATTACGCTTAGTTATTGTTTTATATGATTTATTAAGTTTAAAAAAATTATCCTCAAAATTACAGGCGCCTTCACGAATGAGAGCTCGTAAAATTACTTTGGAATAATTTGAAAATTGTCATAACCTTGCGATCCAGATCTTTCATTCATTACTAACTCAAGCAGGAACCGGTATGGAACTTACATCTTTGACCGCTATCTCACCTATTGATGGTCGATACGGTAGTAAAACAGAAGATCTACGACTGATTTTCAGTGAATATGGTCTGATCAGACATCGGGTTCTGGTCGAGATACGCTGGTTACAGGCCCTGTCTCAACACGCCGCTATTGAAGAAGTACCTGTGCTAAGCAAGCAGGCAACTACCCTGCTGGATAATATCTTTGAGAAATTTAATGAAGAAGATGCACAACGTGTCAAGAATATAGAGCGCACAACCAACCATGATGTAAAGGCAGTTGAATATTTCCTCAAGGAAAAAATAACAGGCAACAAAGAACTGGAAGCCATTAGTGAGTTTATCCACTTTGCCTGCACATCAGAGGATATCAACAACCTTGCCTATGCCCTGATGTTACGTGAAGCGCGCAGCCAGACCATTTTACCCATGATGGATGAACTGATTGATTCAATCCGCAACCTGGCCCACACGCATGCAGAGCAGCCCATGCTATGCAGGACACACGGCCAGCCAGCCACGCCCTCTACACTTGGCAAGGAAATGGCAAATGTGGTTTATCGTCTGAAGCGTCAACGTGATCAAGTTTCCGGGATTTCACTACTAGGAAAGATTAATGGTGCAGTAGGAAATTATAATGCGCATCTGTCGGCATACCCTGATGTAGACTGGTCTGAGTTTGCCAGTAACTTTATATCGGGCCTTGGGCTTGAAATGAATCCATACACTATTCAGATAGAACCTCATGATTATATCGCTGAACTTTTCGATGTGCTTAGCCGGTTTAATACCATTATTATCGATTTCAGCCGTGACATATGGAGCTACATCTCACTAGGGTATTTCAAACAAAGGACGATAGCGGGTGAAGTGGGTTCATCTACCATGCCACACAAGGTCAACCCGATTGACTTTGAAAATGCAGAAGGGAACCTGGGCATTGCCAATGCAGTATTTAATCACCTGAGCGCTAAACTACCTATATCCAGATGGCAACGTGATCTTACTGATTCTACCGTTTTAAGAAATCTTGGTGTTGGAATCGCCCACAGCACAATCGCGTATCAATCCTGTCTTCGCGGCATCAGTAAACTTGAAGTTAATACTGATTGCATACAGGCAGACCTTGAAAACAACCTTGAGGTTCTGGCCGAACCTATCCAAACGGT
>DAOWEP010000086.1 GCA_030638455.1 Gammaproteobacteria bacterium | reverse complement strand
GTTCAGCTTCGTCTTCATCACCACTGCGGTGACATTCAGTACACTGCTCGAAATCTCGGATACCTTCTTCCAGATGTTCTTCCCGGACATTCCAGCGACTGTGTTCATGACAACCGTAACAAGTGTACTGACTGTAATCGTTGTTTTCATGACAGGTAATACACTCCGTTTCATGGTCTTTGTCAAAACGGAAATACTCGTCATGATCAAAAGTCGCGGGCTTCCATTTGTCCAGGCTATGGCATATGTCGCATTTTCCTTTTAACTGACGATGCAGGCGATCATCCGGCTTCTGGTGACAACCAGTGCATTGCTTGTTACCAATAAATCGGAAATATTTTTCATGGTCAATGCTTGCAGGTTTCCATTTATCCAGACTGTGGCATGTACCACAACCAACATCCAATTTCTTATGTAGGCGATCATCCGGCTTCTGATGACAACCGGTACACTGCTTGCTGCCAACAGAACGGAAATATTTTTCATGCTCAAAACTTGTGGGCTTCCATTCGTCCGAAGTATGACATTCATTACAATTGAGCTTGAGTTTTTTATGTAGCCGGTCATCCGGATTTTTATGGCAACTGCTGCACTCCTTCCTGACTGACTCCATCACCAGTTGATGTGAGAAGTGATGGATCTTACGATAAACCTTCAAGCCCTGATGATCGCTATGACAGGCGACACAATCCTGTTCAATCAATTTCTGATGGAAAGCAACGGTATCTGCTTGCTTTATGATTTTTTCACCTGTAGTTTTTAGTTTCCCAATCTCTTTCGGCTTATGGCAGGCCATACAATTTTTCGGTGAGCTTCTTAAAAACGGGGTATGACAGGCAAAGCAATCTGTTGTTAAATCCTGGTGACCATCGAGTAATTTTCCCGGACTAATCATCAGGTGCGGGTAGACTAGTACCAGTATAAAACCGATGAACAGGTTAACTGCAATAATTATAGCTGCCGTTGATTTCATCATCGCCACTGCCAGAATATAAAGATAGCCAGGATATGCCCCAGTGCCAGCACACTAAATGCTAGCGTGATAGGAAAATGCACGGCCCGCCATTTTTTCATTAAATCCAGGGTCACCGCATCCCAGAATATGGCTTTATCCACTTCTGCATCCGTCATGCCCTTTTGCTGGAACAACTCTTTTTTAGCTGCCAGTTGTCGCCGTGATCGATCCAGCAGGAACTTACCGGTAAGCCCACTGATAACATTAACCAACATGGCAATCACCGCGAGCCATGGCAAAATAGCATTAAAGTGAATCCCTGCATGAACCAATATCAACAATGATCCAAACCAGGTAAAAAACTCATGCATATTGAGAAGAACTTTAGGCTTACCAACATGAATCACCTTGCGTTTTCTTAGTGAATACATAAAAGACAACAGAATAAAGAATGTACCGGGTATGCCGAGATAGCGCCCAATCCAGACCAGATTAAATAGATGCAACAGGAAGTCGGCCACGATGGCTCCCATAATCAATAATGCGAACATTATGAAAAATGGCATGACTTCTTTACGTAGCAATGATCGATGCATAGGTTCAGGCCGATAAGGTCAGGTTAGTTTTGGGTATAGCGACACAAAGCAAACAGGTACTGGCTTCAAGATCCACATCTGGCTCCTGACTGTATTCCACTTCACCTAACTCAATCATGGTTTGACAGGTGCCGCAGCTGCCTGCACGACAACCGGAATTTATTTCAATACCATTATCTTCAGCAAATTCCAGCAGACAGGAAAATGAATCGTCCCATTGCAGGCTTTTACCAGATTTTCTGAATGTAACGGTGATGGGCTCTACTGAAACCGCTGCTGGCTTTTCATGTCGGGTAATGGAAGCCGGGCCAAACGTCTCATAATGAATCTGGTGCTCGGGTACACCCCAGTTTTCCAGTGCCGGAACAATTGTTTCCATCATAGGTTTGGGGCCACAAATATAAAATTGGAACTGTTTTATCGGCAGGGTCAGTCGCAGCAGCTTGATATCAACCCTGGCCGCATGTTGATAATCTACACCTTCAACATCATTTTCGTCTGCTCTGCTATAACACACATGTAGCTGCAAGTTTTCATGTTTACTGGCCAGCTCCTGTATATGCTCTTTCATAATGTGTTCGCTACTATTGCGTACACCATAGAAGAACCAGATCTCACGGTGAGGATCATCCTGCAACGCAGCATGCAACATACTCAACATAGGAGTGATGCCAATACCGCCAGCAATCAACACAATGGGTTCCCTTACTTCATCGGCCAGATAAAAATGCCCGCCGGGTGCTTTGGCTGCAAGGATAGCCCCCTCCTGTACCTGTTCATGTAAATAGCTGGAAGAATCACCAGCAGGTATATTTGGCTTATTTTCCGGTGGCGGGACTTTTTTGACCGTAATACGGTAATAATCCGATCTGGGCTGTTCCGACAAGGTATAGCATCGTATTACTTTGCGCGGCGTTGGGGTAACCGGATCAGAAATGTTGAATTGAAATGTCAGGTATTGGCCGGGCTTGAATGTCGGCAAAGGTTGTCCATCTTCCGGCACCAGATAGAAAGAACAAATAGAATGGTTCTTATCTTCGAATATCTTACGTTGTACACGAAAGTTACGAGTTCCTTGCCATAGAGCCGCTGATGTTGAAACAGGTGCTGAAATCGACTCCACCGCTCCTGTCTCAGGCGCAGCCTCCATCCCAGAAAGCTGCCTTTTTATTTTCTCATAGGATACCCAGTGACGATAAAAAGCGATTGCCGCAAAAATCCCCAGCTGTGCAATCACAGCAAGAAGAATCAGCAAAAAAAGCTTCAGACTGGTCATCGTGTAGGGTTCTCAGAAGCTTACTACCTCATATAATGATACTGGCCTTTCCTACTTAAACACACAGTGCTTGGCAAAATCGCCAGCCTCATTGGCCGTCCATTCACCCTTGGGCTTTTCCTTCAGGTCTCCACACCAGGCTTCACTGCCCACCTCAGGTGAACAACCACCAATAAACACCAGTGACCCCGTTACAGCAATCGCCAGAAAGCCCTTAATAAAGCTGCGCATAATAACCCCCAATTAGCGTGCATGTTACATGCCCTCATCATACAGAACGATTTACAGATAGCGAAGTAAAAATGTTCCGTGTGTTTTTTGGCACCCCATCACAGTATCCCAGGTAAATTATTCTATACTTTTGCTAAACCACGTCTTCATGAGGCCCTGTAATATGCAGATAATAAAAACATTTATAAACAGGTTGGCTACAACCACAATAGCGGCAGCAGCTACAGTAGCTATCCTTATCAGTTTTGTACTGGCCACATCGTTTACGCCAGTCTCAATCATCGACTCAGCATATGCAGACCCGCCTGGCTGGGCACCAGCACATGGATACAGGAACAAGAAGGATAAAAAGCATAAATATAAACGCGGCTATGGTGAATCGGCAGAAGTAACCATGGATGCGCAAACGTATATTGAAAACGGCACGTGTAACCGTGAAGCCGTTGGTAATGTTATTGGTGGTATTGTTGGTGGCGTAGCCGGCTCACAGATTGGGGGTGGCGACGGCAAAAAACTGGCAACAGCAGCGGGTGCGTTGATCGGCTGGATTGTAGGAGGAAATATCGGTAAATTCATGGATGATGCAGACCATTACTGTACGGGTCAGGCGCTATCACATTCACCCGATGGCCGACCTGTGGAGTGGAGCAACCCGGATGAGGATGCAACCTATAAGGTAACACCAACCAGAACCATGGAATCGGATACCAGCTATTGCCGTGAATATACAACCGAGGCAACTATTGGTGGCAATACCCAAAAAACCTACGGTATGGCCTGTCGTCAGGAAGATGGTTCCTGGAAGGTGAAAAGTTGACCGAAATCGAATAAGGACAATAGACCTTTAGAAAAGCAACGCATTAGCCTTCATACCAACGTGATCTACTACCAAGGCATACAAAGTTAATGCATATGCTCTTCATGTCTGTTTTTCTGAGAAAAACCAGTAAACCGATCTGACGCAAACTGTGCATGACAGGATGTGCAGGCCTCGTTCATTTTGGACACATAATAATGTACAAGCTCGATATCCCGTTCCTTCGCTACATGCGAGAGCATACCGGCATAATAATGAAACTTTCTGTCCAGAGATTTGAATCCTGCGGGTAACGTCTTCTTTAATTCCTGCTTTTGTTCACTGGTTAGCCTTTTTTTAATAATGTAACTGTGTTTTATATGTTGACCGGTTTCTGCAATGGCCCGCCAGTCACCTGTGGCTACGGATGTCACTAAAGATTCCATACCCTTTTTTACTTCCTTCATTTCCTCCACCAGCAGGGCCTTGAGATCAGGAGACAGGTTAATGGATTTTTTTACATACTCTTCGGCCTGAGATGCAACTGAAAATGCCGAAAGCAGGACTAACATAAAAAATGGCTTCATTATGAATACTCTTTATTAAAATTAAGGGGGATTTAGAAAAG
>DAOWEP010000154.1 GCA_030638455.1 Gammaproteobacteria bacterium | reverse complement strand
GGCGATTTTCTCAGCCATTGGGAATTTCTTTAGGAGTAGAACCATCTAAAGCTATGCGCAGCATAGCAATTAGCCGTGGTGTTAGCGTTATAGATGGTATAGCAGAGTCTCTTCCGATTGATAATGGTTTGTATGATTTTGCGCTTCTTGTGACAGCTGATTGTTTTCTTGATGAACCTGAATTAGCGTTTAGGGAAGTATATAGAATTCTTAAAGCAGGCGGCTTCATAATTGTTGGTCTAATAGATAGAGATAGTAAACTAGGTAGAAAGTACGAAGAAAAGAAAAGTGAAAGTAAATTCTATAAGAATGCCAACTTTCATTCTGTTAAGGAAATACAAAGTGATTTGAAGAAAGTAGGGTTCGGTAATATTGAATATGTTCAAGCAATTTTGCCTGGTGATATTGATGAAAATTATGGGCCAGAGGTAAAACAGGGTTATGGAGAAGGCTCTTTTGTTGTATTGCGGGCGCAGAAATATGAAACTATCGTCACTATTTGAAAAATTGGGTTCTGTTGGCGCAATTTTAGGCTTAGGGTTTCTTACTCAGCTTGAAGGTTTGTTTATTAATAAACCCCTTCCAATATTCGCTGTCATAGCTCTTTATATCGATAGTCGTTTCATGGATTTCACATAGGCAACATCTACGTGGCTTACCAGGTGTTTCTGGCCCAATTATAGTGCTTGCAACTTTGTACCTGCTTTGGACAGGTTTATGGAGCACTTATATGTTCTATTTTGCATTAGCACTTATGTTGACAGTATCTCTATGGGATCTAATTTCATCACCACATAAGGTGTGCTCAACAACAAAACAAAATGAGAATTTAAATGAGCACTAAAATAATTCCTGATTCAACCATTACTTGTCCAGACTGTGGACATAAAGAAACAGAAACCATGCCAACAGATGCTTGCCAATGGTTTTATGAGTGTAAAGGCTGCGGCACTTTGCTTAAACCAACCAAAGGTGATTGTTGTTCTTACGGAACAGTTCCATGTCCACCAATACAGCAAGGTACAAATTCTTGTTGTTCCTCGTAATAAAAACGCATAGCAGGGTGCTTATTATTCATAATAATCAATAAGATAGGAAACGAACGCCCTTAAGGCTATACTTATAACAAGGCTCGTGTAAAAAACTGAACTCGGGTTATATGTTTTTTTACAAGAAGTTAGTCAATGGGCATGGTAGATGGACAGCAAATCAAATCATACTGCTGAGGAAAAAGAACCTTCCATTGACGGTCAATTCAGACTAAAAATTTCACGCGATAATATGTCGGTTCACATGCATCATATGACCGCCCCTACTGGTGATGGAAAAACCGTTGACGTGAAAAAAGTACTAGCAAAACTAAAGCAATCCAAGGTTGTTAAGGGAATCAATAAAGAGGCGATCGAAACAGCTCTGTCTACTACTGCAAATGGTAACCCACCAGCAGAACCTGTCCTGATTGTAGAATCACTCAAACCCGTCAAAAGTGAAAATTCACAACTCAACTGGGTTATAGACCCTGAGTCTGGCATTAGGGCGCGGATTGTATTGCCCGGCCAGTTACTTCTGACACTTAAACCCTCAACATCAGGCGAGCCTGGCAGAGATGTCTATGGTAAAAAAATTCGCGTTCAGCCTGGAATAGATCGTGCAATAAAGGCTGAAAATGGCGTCAGCCAGAAGATAGTAAAGGGCGTAATGGAATACTATGCCGAAATGTTTGGGCTGGTGAAGTGTGAGGGCGACAAATTATCCGTCTCCTTACCTGTAGTCGTTTCGGATGATGGGCTCTCTGCCAGTATGGATATCATCCTTCCTGAAGCCCTGCATAAAGGGGAAATAACAAAAGAGCATGTTGTAAGTGCATTAAAAATGCAAGGGGTCTGCTTTGGCATTAATGAAGAAGTGATTAATCAGGCAATCAATAATGCCGGAAGCGCCAATGATGGTTGTATGCCAAATATAATTGTTGCCAATGGCAAACCTGCGGTCAATGGCAAGGATGGCTATCTTGAGTGGTTGATTGATATTTCCAATGAACACTTGCTGGATCGGACCGTCATCCCTGGTCAGCCCTTCGCCGCCGTACATTCACCGACGCCAGGTGAGCCCGGTGTCGATATCTATAACAAACCCATACCCGCTGTAGCCGGTAAGGTAGTCACCCTGAATGCAGGGGACGGTGTGGCGATCCGACAGGCCGAAGGGTACTGTGAGCATATGGCCAATACTCTGGGTGTGGCCAGACAGCATGGTAATACCGTAGAGATCGTTGCTCCTGCGATTAAGATCAGCCCGGACGGGCTAGAGGCACGCATGGATCTGTATACCCGATCAGCAGGAATGAATAGCTGTAACGTTGAGGTTGGACATATCACTGATTTCCTGAAAAAACACAATGTCGTCTTTGGTGTCGATGAGGATGCTATTTCAAAACTACTTGCTGATGCACGCGCATCTGATAAGAAGCTGATCAAACATGCCATTGTAGCATCGGGCACGGTAAAAAAGGATGGAATAAGTGCTCACCTTGAGCTGGCACATGAACTCTCTCCAGCAATCAAACTCTCCGGTGGCAGACTGAATCTACATGAGCTCGATTATCCATGGGATGTAAAAAAGGGAATGTTATTAGGGAAGTTTATTCAATCAGAGATGGCCAAGGATGGGGTAACCGTAACTGGCAAAAAAGACGCGGCAAAAAAGGTAAAAGAAGTAGTGCCAGATCTAAACAATATCAGGCTTGAAGAAACTGGTGATTTGATATCGGAAATGGATGGCTCATTCATGGTAGATGGCTTCAAACTTGAAGTAACTGACCTGGTTGTAGTTAAGGGTAATGTTAACTTACATACGGGCAATATACATACAGAATCCGCCGTGCTGGTTAAAGGACATGTAACCCAGGGATTTATTGTTGAAGCAAAAGGTGAGGTTGTAGTTGAACAGAACGTCGAGGAAGCTGTAGTAAAATCTGAATCACGAGTTACGGTTCGTGGTGGTGTTCGTGGCCACAGTAAAATCTATTCGGGTGGGGACTTTAGTTGTGGATTTATAGAATTTGGAGAAGTTGTAGCTGAAGATAATATAGAGATCCTTAAAAATGCTATCGACGCCAATCTTGTAGCAGGAAATAATATAACCATTGGTAACGGTCAGGGTATAATTATTGCGAGTAAATGTATGGCCGGTAACGAAATATGGGTTGGTATGATCGGGCACCCATCTTCAGAGGTATGTGAATTTTGGCTTGGGATGCCAGAGGGCAAGATCCGTCGCTTACATCATCTGCATTCAATGAAGGACCTGAAGCCAGTAGAAAAAAAGGAATATGCGCAACTTAAAAAGATGTACCGTAGATCCAAACTATCGGCCTTGCGGGTAAGTGGAAAGATTGAATCCGATGCGTTAATACATATTGGACGTAATGTATTATCTATACAAAACACACCTTGTGCGCATGATTACTATGTTGATCCTGAAAAAAATGAGATCACATACAGGTTATACGATAAAAAATTACCTATACCAGGTCGTAAAAAACGTCAATAAATTACCAGCTCAATGACTCTTTCCGGTGACAAGAAAGAATAAATATACTTTTATTCCACCGTCACTGATTTGGCAAGATTGCGAGGCTTGTCCACATCAGTGCCCTTAAGGACAGCGACATGATAGGACAATAGTTGCAACGGGATAGTGTAGACTATCGGCGCAACATTATCGTCTATTTCATCAACAAAAAGGACATGGATTGCATCGTCTTCCTTTACTCCAGATTTGGGGTCCGCAAACACAAATAACTCCCCGCCTCTTGCCGCTACTTCCTGTAAATTGGATTTGAGTTTTTCCAGCAAATCATTATTTGGTGCTACCGCTATTACAGGTATGCTGGCGTCAACAAGTGCAAGTGGGCCATGTTTTAACTCACCAGCCGGATAAGCCTCCGCGTGGATATATGAAATTTCTTTTAATTTCAATGCGCCTTCCATTGCTATGGGGTACTGGGCACCACGGCCAAGAAACAGTGCATTGTGTTTATCTGCAAAATTCTCGGAGAGTTTTTTTATCTCGTCATCCATCTGTAATGCGCGTTCAATTTTACCTGGTAGCATTATTAATTCAGAGACTATCTTTTCTTCGGTCTCTTCATTTAAACCATGCCTTCGTCCCAGCACTAATACCAATAGCATCATGGCTACTAGTTGGGTCGTAAAGGCCTTGGTTGAAGCAACCCCTATCTCAGGCCCCGCCCGTGTCATTAATACCAGATCTGATTCGCGTACCAAGGAACTTTCCGGAACGTTACAAATCGCAAGCGAATGGCCAAAACCAAGACGCTTTGCTTCCTTTAAGCCGGCAATGGTATCTGCTGTTTCACCAGACTGTGAGAGTGTAACAATAAGGGAATTATTTCTAACCACCGGCTTGCGGTAACGAAACTCACTTGCCACCTCTACACTACAGGGTATTCCTGCGATTGACTCCAGCCAGTAACGGCCAACCAGTCCCGCATGAAAACTGGTTCCACATGCAATGATATGAACGCCCTGTACCTTATCAAAGATCTCGCCTGCTTTAGTTCCAAACGCGGCTTCCAGTACCTTTCCGTTATTGATGCGTCCTTCGATGGTTTCGGCCACTGCGCGTGGCTGCTCATAGATTTCCTTGAGCATATAATGCCGGTATTCACCCAGCTCTACCGCATCGGCCGTTAATTCTGATTTATGTATCTTACGTTCTACTTTTTCGCCATCAGCATTGTAGATTACCAATTGATCATTCCTGATATCTGCAATATCACCATCTTCAAGAAAGATAAACTGCTGGGTTACCGGGATCAATGCCGCTACATCTGATGCAATATAATGTTCTCCCACTCCTATCCCTATCACCAGCGGACTACCCCTGCGAGCGGCAATTAGCCTGCCTGGCTCATCCGGACTTATTACACCTAATGCAAAAGCCCCCTCAAGGTCTGTCACTGTACAACGCACTGCTTCCAGTAAATCCTTTTTTTCTGAAAGATGACTGTGTACCTGATGAACAATGACTTCTGTATCGGTTTCAGAAGTAAACTTATAACCTTCTTCATGCTGTTGCTCGCGTAATTCCTCGTGATTTTCAATTATGCCATTATGCACCAGTGCTACGTGGTCTCGGCAAATATGGGGGTGTGCATTGGAAGTGCTGGGTTTTCCGTGAGTGGCCCAGCGGGTGTGGGCGATACCCGTCTGCCCGTTTAGTGGGTGATCAGATAACGTTTTCTCCAGGTTACTGACCTTGCCTTTGGCACGGTTACGTTGCAGCTGATTATTGCTATCCAGCACTGCAATACCGGCTGAATCATAACCCCGATATTCAAGACGCTTGAGACCCTCCAGCAGGATTTCACTGACATCTCTTTTAGCAATGGCCCCAACAATTCCGCACATAATTCTAATTCAGCTTCTAGTTACTTAGACCTGCTTACTGCTTTTTAACAGGCCTCTTCCAGCCTCTTTGGGTTATTTGTTTACTACGACTTAATGTCAATTCATTTTCCGGGGCATTACTTGTAATGGTAGAACCTGCGCCTATGGTCGCACCTTTTTCAATGGTAACGGGTGCCACTAGCTGGGTATCTGAACCGATAAACACATCATCCTCAATAATTGTACGATGCTTGTTAGCGCCATCATAATTACAGGTAATGGTACCAGCACCGATATTCACCTTACTGCCTATTGTAGTATCTCCAATATAGCTTAGATGGTTAACTTTGCTGCCTTCACCAACCTCTGATTTTTTTACCTCTACAAAATTACCAATATGTACCGAGGCAGCAAGTTTCGTATCTGGTCGGATTCTAGCAAACGGGCCTATCCTTGATTTCTCTCCCACTACCGCATCTTCAATCACACAGTTCGCCTGAATTACAACATCATCCCCTATTCTGGCATTTTTAATGATCGTATTTGGGCCAATATGTACACGGTTACCCAATTCTATCTTGCCTTCCAGTATTACATTGATATCGATCACCACATCACTACCCGCAACAACCTCGCCTCGAAGATCAAAGCGGTTCGGGTCAACCAGTGTTATGCCTTCTTTCATGAGACGCTCGGCTTCCCTTCTTTGAAACTCCCTTTCCAGTACACTAAGTTGTTGTTTGTCATTTACGCCCATAATTTCTATTTCTGACTGTGGTGATGAAGTAACTATTTGTAAACCATCTTCAACTGCCATGCTGATAATATCGGTTAGATAATACTCACCCTGTACATTGTTATTGTCCAATTTATCCAGCCACTTGTGCATATGTGATGCTTTTACAGCCAGGATACCGGTATTGATTTCACCAATTTTCAGCTCGTCTTCACTTGCATCTTTATGCTCAACAATACGAGTAACTTTACCATCCTTACTTCTGACGATTCTTCCATAACCACTTGGGTCCTCAAGCTCAACCGTAAGCAGTCCAAGTGTATTATCATCTGTTACATTCAATAGCTTACTTAATGTATCCTGACGAATTAATGGTACATCACCATACAATACGAGTATTGTATTTTTATCTTCAATGGCCGGCATGGCTTGCTGGACTGCATGGCCTGTACCCAATTGTTCGGCTTGCTCAATCCAGCTAATATTATTTTGATGTGAAAGGGCATCCTTTACCAGCTCGCTGCCATGTCCAACTACTACATGAATATCGTCAGGTGATATTGATCTGGCAGTATTCACAACATGCTCAAGCAGGGGGCGGCCAGCCAGATTATGTAAAACCTTTGGCAGGCCCGAGCGCATTCTTGTTCCCTTGCCAGCGGCCAGTATGATTGTGCTTAGATTCATATTGAGATGATAGTAGATCGTTATGGTTTATCTGGATACCGATTTATTTTAGTATCGGTATCTGTATCGGTATAACTGCCAATATCTTTAGGCTGATCATGGCTTTAGCTATCAACATCTATAGCCTACACCTGTAGCCTATATTACGCCTGTAGCCTATATAGTAAGGAGTAGGTACTAGTGTATTGAATGTGGCTTACCGGAAGGTTTGCCTGATTCGATCTCTTCTTGTGTGGCATCACGGATTTCGGTCACCGTAATTTTGAAAATCAGGTCTTTCCCTGCAAATGGATGATTGCCATCTACCGTTAGTTTTCCATCTTCAATTTTGGAAACGATGAATGTCTTGATATCTCCATTATCATTTTGAAATTGAACCTCGGCGCCAATTTTATGGTATTCAGACGGGACATTTTCGAGCTCATCCGTATAGGTGAGATTCGGGTCGAGCTGACCGTATCCTTCTTCTGCGCTTACCTTAACCTCTACGGACGCATTTTCTGCGCATCCATCCAGCGCCTGCTCGACTTTCTCAATCAGTCCACTGTCTGAACCATGTACATAACTCATCGGCAAATCGCTTTGTTCCAGCACCTCGCCATTTTTATCCAGAATGGAATATATGAAGTACACAGCCTTGTTTTTTGTTACGTGCGGAATATCCATTTAAATCACTGCCCCAACCTGATAAATAACTATCGAATAATAGATGACTACACTATCTCCTGGTTTTTTTACGCAAATTTTCTAATGCGCGTAATTGTGCGACAGCCTGTACCAGTTCTGCCTCTGCCTGGGCATAATCAATATCATCTTTTCTGTCTGCCAGCGCTCGTTCTGCATTTTCCTTGGCCGCTATTGCAGCAGCTTCATCAATATCCCTGGCGCGCAGGGCTGTATCTGCTAATACAGTCACAACATGTGGTTGTATCTCTAGTATACCGCCAGATACATAAAAGAACTGTTCATCCCCTTCCGGTTGCTGAACCCTTACTTCTCCTGCCTTCAGCCGGGTAAGCATGGGGGTGTGTCTTGGTGCAATACCGACTTCACCCATTTCGGCAGGGGCAAAAACCATTTCGGCAGGGCCAGAAAAAATTTCCTGCTCTGCGCTTACAATATCAACATGTATGGTCATTGCCATGATAGTTACTACCTGAATCGTTAAAGTGTCTTGGCTTTTTCAACCGCTTCTTCAATACCGCCTACCATATAGAAGGCCTGTTCCGGCAGGTCATCATATTCACCGTCAACAATCGCCTTGAATGCGCGAATAGTATCTTTCAGTGAAACATATTTACCCGCTGTTCCGGTAAAGGTTTCCGCAACAAAGAATGGCTGTGACAGAAAACGTTGTACCTTACGTGCGCGCGTAACGACTAATTTGTCTTCTTCAGAAAGCTCGTCCATACCCAGAATGGCGATGATGTCTTTCAGTTCCTTATAACGCTGCAAGGTACCCTGAACTGCTCGCGCCACATCATAATGTTCCTGGCCTATAACCAGCGGGTCGAGCTGGCGGCTGGTAGAATCTAGAGGGTCTACCGCAGGGTAGATACCCAGCTCGGCAATCTGACGAGACAGTACCAGTGTTGCATCAAGATGCGCAAAGGTCGTAGCAGGTGACGGGTCGGTCAGGTCATCCGCCGGTACATATACTGCCTGAATGGAGGTAATGGAGCCTGTCTTGGTTGAGGTAATACGCTCCTGTAGAGCACCCATTTCTTCCGCCAGTGTTGGCTGATAACCTACCGCAGATGGCATACGTCCCAGCAATGCTGATACCTCAGTTCCCGCCAGCGTATAACGGTATATATTATCCACGAAGAACAGTACATCGCGCCCTTCTTCTCGGAAGTATTCGGCCATGGTCAGTCCACTTAAAGCAACACGTAAACGGTTACCCGGTGGCTCATTCATCTGGCCATATACCAGTGACACCTTGTCGATAACGCCGCCTTCCGTCATTTCATGATAAAAGTCATTTCCTTCACGGGTACGTTCACCAACACCCGCAAATACTGAATAGCCACTGTGCTCTACCGCAATATTGCGGATCAACTCCATCAGGGTTACGGTCTTGCCTACACCGGCACCACCGAACAGGCCCACCTTGCCGCCCTTGGCAAATGGACAAATCAGGTCGATTACCTTGATACCGGTTTCCAGAATTTCTACAGAGCTGGCCTGCTCATCAAAACTAGGGGCCTTGCGATGAATCGCCCAACGTTCTTCTTCGCCGATCGGACCCGCATTGTCTACCGGCTTGCCGAGTACATCCATAATGCGGCCCAGTGTTTTCTGACCTACTGGCACCTTGATGGCCTCTCCGGTGTTGGACACACCAGACTCACGTTTTACACCGTCGGTACTTCCCATTGCGATGGTACGTACAACACCATCACCCAGTTGTTGCTGTACCTCAAGGGTAAGGCCTGTATCATCGACAAGCAATGCATCGTAAATCTTGGGCAGGTTACTGCGGTCAAATTCGACATCGACTACCGCACCAATAATTTGTACTATTTTCCCAGAACTCATGTTCGGTTCCTCATTATCTAACTTTTAAACTTTTTTTACGCAAATGTAACATTTGCATTTCCTGAATCCGGCCTTTCCTGACAGAATCCCGTAATTTTTTATACCGCAGCGGCGCCCGCCACAATCTCGGAAAGCTCCTGAGTAATGGCAGCCTGGCGTGCCTTGTTATAGGCAAGATCAAGATCACTAATAATATCACCCGCATTATCCGAGGCACTTTTCATGGCGACCATACGTGCCGCCTGCTCGCAGGCATTGTTTTCGACTACACCTTGATAGACCAGTGGCTCGATATAGCGCATCAATAAACCATCCAGCACACTCTTTGCATCTGGCTCGTAGATGTAGTCCCAATGGTGCTTTAATTCTTCATCCGGTTTTTCGGATGAAATAGGAATCAGCTGATCTATAGTTGGTTTTTGAGTCATGGTATTTACAAACTCGTTATATACCAGAAACAATTTGTCTATCTCGCCTTCGGTATAGGCATCGAGCATTACCTTTACGGTACCGATCATGTCTTCAAGCCTTGCTTCATCACCAAGATGGGTTACATTTGCACGCACACCGTTGG
>DAOWEP010000097.1 GCA_030638455.1 Gammaproteobacteria bacterium | reverse complement strand
TATACAGAATATAACAAGGATCATAACTGATGAATTGCCAACTATTATTGTTTGCCATTATATTAGGCTTCATTAATGTCGCAGTTAGTGCCGTTGAAAATACCCCTCCAGCATCGGCAATTGAAAATAATGAAGTGTGCATTGATTGTCATCATAAACAAGATGGTGAGTTGGTGGAGAGCTGGCGTGCAAGTGCTCACGTAACAACAGAGCCTGTAACTACCTGTATCAACTGTCATGGAAATTTACACAAGGAGGTTGCCGACATGGCGCGCCGTGATCAGGCCTGTATAATATGTCATGGCGGTGAAAAAGACCCGGTGGTACACAGCTATTCCAGTTCCAAGCATGGCACCTTGATGCGACTGGAGGAGAAACAACAGGACTGGGGTCAGCCGCTGAAACTAGCTAACTACCGCGTGCCCGGATGTAGTTATTGTCATATGCATTCTGGTAATCACAATATCAGTAACACTGTGCGCCAAAATTTGATGGAGGATCCAGAAAGTGAAGAAGTACAGGACCTCATGCAATCAATCTGTTGGGATTGTCATTCACCTCGTTATATATCCAGACTGTTTTCTAATGGGGAAGCCATGTTGGAAATTGCCCGTAAAAAGTTCCGCGAAGCAAGTGAGGTTATAGGGAGAGTTGAAAACGAATTTACTGATGATGATCTTCTTCAGGCAAGACAGATGATGAAAAATATGGAACGTCACTTAAGGAATGTATATCTCGGCGTTGCGCATCAGTCACCTGATTATCAGTGGTGGCATGGACACCCTGCATTAGATGGCGATTTGCTGCGAATCAAGGGCGAGATAGGTAAATTGAGAAGAGAAAAGGGTATCATTGCTAACTGAGAGCCAAAAATAGCACATGCGCATCACAAATTGTCATAATGCGTATAAAATAAAAGTGGGATAGATATAAAATATAAAAAGTTTGATGCATAAAAATCCCTTTCAATACAGACGACCTGAGCGCCGCATAGGGCCTGACTTATGGACCAGGGCATTATGCTGGGTTGGGATAGCTGGCTGGATGATTATGCTAGCAGTATATGTTTTGCTTGATCGCGCCAAACCAGAGCGCGGAACCTTTATTGACACAATGTACTTTGAGCAGCTTGGAATCCCGGTTAATGTGGATTCCCGGTGGGATATGGGTTTGGTTGAAGTGGTTTTTTATCTCATGGTACTTTCGTTATGTGTAAGTATCGCGGGGTTGCTTATTAATGCTACCCGCCGCAAAAGAAATGATGATGGATTCAGGAAGTATCTGGTCGTTCTGGGGTTAATTTCCGTATTCGGTGTAGTTTACTATTTAATATGAGATTGATGTTTTCCGGATGTAGCAACTTAAAAACCTGATATAGTATTCATTTTATGAGCAAGTATTAAAAATCACCAGAGTACATTTGATTATGACTACATTACCGGATCGTGCCCAACAGATTATTCAGTCACATGCAGTGCTTATTGTTAGCCTTGTTAAGGCATGTGAGGATGATGAGATGCTTCAGAAGATTGAGCCAATGCTTAAGGCGGTCGAGGAATATGGAAAGCCGGAACTTTCAGCAGCATTGCGCAAGATTCTGGATGGATCGCGTGAGGCAGATATATCCAGCAACATGGATGAAGATGACAGGGTTATTATTGATGCAATCCTGGAAGGTTTGCAGGATCCGACAAGTTTGCCTGATCCAAGGGCAAAAGCTGATGGATCAGCCGCAGCTCCAGGGCTTGCCAGGATGATTCTGCTTGCAGCAAAAGGAGATCAGAATGCCATGCAAATGGTTGCCAGTATGGCTGAGCAGATGGCAGTAGCCGGTGGCAGTATGGCCTTGATGGGAGATGTATTAAACAGAATGGTAGAAGGTGAGCGCGACCCGGGAAAACTGAGCGAAAAAATGGATGCGCGTGGTGAATCGTTAGTTCTTTCAATTTTACTTGAACTTAATAAGCTTAAAGCTCATTAGCATTTTTTATTATTTTCCTGCCAGTATTTTATACATCTCCAGGTTGTTGTTATGGTTATACAATATTTGGTCAATTCATGGAGTATCTATACTAAAGGTCGTAATTGAGTTTATTGTGACGCTATTTTGTGCTATTTATATGGTATAATTAGAATATAAGAGATTGAAATACTTGGGATAGTAGAGAGGGGGAGAAAATGACTGATACCTCAAAAAATGTAGATACTGATCTGGTTAAATGTGAAATTTGCCTGAAAGAAGTCCCCAAATCAGAAGCCAAGGTGGCGGAAGCCCAGGAGTATGTCATGCATTTTTGTGGGCTGGATTGTTATGATAAGTGGCAGAAGAAAAGCGAGAGTGAGGCCAAAGAAGACAGTCAGTGAATTTTTACATTGTCGGTTGATTCTATTTCGCAGAGTTAATCTTTAGATCTTCTGTCTCTTTTGTTTCAGGTGATATTAAGTTCCCGGGCAAGAACAGCGCCGGGTTAACCATCGTTTGATTCAGGCTAACGGACCAGTGCAAGTGTGGCCCTGTAACCCTCCCAGTCATGCCCACAGTGCCAAGTACATCACCTTGTTTGATTTTTTGTCCGGCCTTTACCTTGATGGAATCAAGGTGGCAGTACAAGGTGATAAGACCTTGTCCATGATCAAGAAAAGCAGTATTGCCATTAAAGAAATAATTCCCGGTAGTTACCACCGTCCCATCCGCAGGCGCCTTTACCTGTGTTCCCTTTGATGCAGCAATATCCATGCCGCTATGAGGCTTGCGTGCCTGTTTGTTGAAAAATCTCCTTAACCCAAATGAACTGCTAAACCTTCCATTTACAGGCGGTTTAAAGTTCATGGTTACCAGTTCCGGGGTTGTCCATTGTGCAAAAGCTTTGGTGATCTCTTTCTTGTTCTCGATGATTCTTTCCATGTCTTCCGCATTGGGGTTCACCATTCGTTTGTTTTTTACGGTCAGGTGCTGTGTGGCATATTCTTTAGGTTGTACATCAAACCCAAGCACATCCCGTTTTCCTCCGGCAAGATAAATTTGTAACGTATGCTTGCCTGGTTTCGTGTTTAACGGAATGCCAACCACCGCATAGCGGTTGCCATTATTATTTGCGATCAGAATCCGTTTTCCCTTGAATTCAGCATGAGTGATTGGCCTGTCCTTTGATAGCTGTAGAATAGCGATGCCGCCTGGTACCTGCTCGGCAGTCGGCATTTCGTTTGCCTGGAGGGAGTGAGATGTTGCGGGTAGTAGCATGGGTAACAGGAGTGCCAGCGATAATATGTAGCATGGTGTATTCTTGAATCCAGAAGTTAATTCTTTCATTATCATTTAATTTTATTATGCTTGTTGATCTTTTCTACTTTACAGGATAGTGACCCATTCGCAAGCCTGGTTTCAATTTTCTCTCCAATTATAACGTCATCTGCATCAACAATAATCTTATTATCCCTTTCTCTTCTTGTAATAGTATAACCTCGATCCAGTGTTGCCAGTGGACTTACGGCATCCAGTGCGCGGGCAGGCGTTGAAAGACGCTGATTAAAGAGTTCAAGTTGTTTTTTGATCGCCTGTTGTAGTCGGGTATACAGATTATTGCAATGCATATGCAAATGTTGCAATCGATGGTCAGGCGCATGTTGCTGTAACCTCATGCTGTGATTGCTCAGGATAGACCGTTGCTGCTGTAAATAATGCTGTTGATGTATAATCAGTCTTTGCTCAAGATTATCAAGACGCTGAGCCTGCTGTTGCAGGTATATACCAGGATGTTGCTGCTTCAGGCTTTTGAGCTGCCATGTTAGTTGCTTTCTTAGCTGGTCTAGTATGGTTAGTAGTCTGTGTTCCAGTCGCTTTCCAAGAAGCGAGACTGTTGATAGCCATTCATCCCGATCCGGGCTGAGTTGCTCAGCAGCAGCAGAAGGGGTAGGCGCACGCTGATCAGCGACAAGGTCTGCAATGGTAATATCCACCTCATGTCCAACACCACTGACAATCGGGATGCTGGACTCATAGATAGCATAAGCAACCTTTTCATTATTGAAGCACAGCAGGTCTTCTAATGAGCCGCCGCCGCGTGCCAGGATCAGGGCATCACACTCCTTGCGCTGGTTGGCGGTTACTATTGCATTGACAATTTCCTTTGAAGCGGTTGTACCCTGTACGGATGTCGGGTAGATAATTACAGGTATCGCAGGAAAGCGCCTTTTTAATACGGTCAGTATGTCCTGAACAGCGGCACCTGTAGGTGAAGTGATGACGCCGATCCTTTTTGGGAGATCGGGTAGTGATTTTTTATGTTCGTTATCAAATAATCCTTCCGTATTCAGTCGTTGTTTTAGTTGCTCAAAAGCCCTGCGTAAAGCGCCATCGCCAGCTTCTTCCATGTGTTCTGCTATGGCCTGGAATTCTCCTCGTCCCTCGTAAAGGCTTATTCGGGCACGTATCAGAACTTGCTGGCCTTCCTCCGGCTTGAAGCGCAGGTGCATATTCCGATTGCGGAACATGGCACAACGGATCTGTGCATCCGTGTCTTTTAGAGAGAAGTACAAATGCCCGGAAGAGGGTCGGGCCAGATTGGAAAGTTCACCCTCAATCCAGATAAGAGGGAAAGTCTTTTCAAGCAGAGAACGTGCTTCCTTGTTCAGTCTGGAGACTGTGTAAATATCCCTTTGTGTAACTTTATTGTTTCTAGGAGACTGTCCGAGTATAGGAGTCGTAACGAGGGGAAGCTGTTTTGAGTCAGATTTTTTCAAAATTTGAGGCGAATATTGGGTGCATATTTAACGAAAATGTTGGGAAATTCTGGCCAAAATCAGCTTTTCCGCACGACTGTATGGATACAGGAGGTAGGGCAACGCATGGAGCAGTTGCCGAGTAGGCTCTCTATTCTTGGACAGCCTCCTGGCCTCAAGCTTAAATGTCATTTTGGACAGGGAGGGCCTTTGTTTATTAGAGACGGGTGTTTTATGTGCTTTAAAAACTATTGCCGGTTCTCCCCGGCAATAGTTGCATCAAATCTAATTCTTTGAGGATTTTGCAAATGGCTGTGCGCTTGCTTTTTCTGCAAGTTGTGCCTGTTTCATGCCTGACTCGGCATGACTCAATGCAGTATTTGCCAGTTCGATAGCTTTGTCGTAATCGCCTGCCTTGATTGCCTTTTGCGCTGGATCCAGCAGAGCTTTTCGGGTATCCCTCCATTCAAAGCCCATTTCGGCTACCTTATTGTTAGCATCAATAGCTGCCTTTAGCGCTTCTTCTGCATTTTCGAGGGAAGCAGCATAAACGGATGAGGCTGATAATGTGGCTACTATGGCCAGTAGCTTTAGTAGTTTGGTCAAACTGATAGTCTTCTGCATTGGAAAGGCTCCTTTACTTACATGTGAGTTATTATGTCAGTTATAACTTGCTCAAGTGCCAATATCTTATATTAATCGATAGGATCTGGCGATCATTGAGGCAAAATAAGAGGCTAACCAGTTTACCCAGGCCGCGTCAAATCCTATAATGCATCGCTACTGAAATTTCTTCTAAAATAGCGATTTACCAGACAGGATAATATATAGATGCGAATTACTCAGGAAGCCCTTACTTTTGATGATGTTCTCCTACTTCCAGCCCATTCTACTGTCTTGCCTAAGGACGTCGATCTATTCACTAGATTGACAAGAGAAATTAACCTTAGTATACCGGTGGTTTCTGCGGCTATGGATACCGTTACGGAGTCAAGGCTTGCGATTGCGCTGGCTCAGGAAGGTGGGTTGGGCATAATCCATAAGAATATGAGCGCTGAACAACAGGCGGCAGAGGTCCTCAAGGTAAAGAGATTTGAGAGTGGGGTGATTAAGGATCCAATTACGGTTTCTCCCGATATTAGTATTCTGGAAGTTCTTAATTTAACGCATGCGCATCATATTTCAGGTGTTCCCGTAGTAGATGGTCAGGGGCTGGTTGGTATTGTTACCGCTCGTGATTTACGTTTCGAAACACGTCTGGATAGCCCGGTCTCCAGTATCATGACCCAAAAAGAAAAACTGGTGACCGTCAAGGAAGGCGCTGACCTCGAAGAGGTCAAGGAGCTATTACATCAACACCGGATTGAAAAAGTACTGGTTGTTAATGACAAGTTCCAGCTGCGTGGGATGATCACGGTCAAGGACATCCAGAAGTCAAAGGATTACCCGAACGCATGTAAAGACTTACATGCGAGTCTGCGTGTAGGTGCAGCAGTAGGTACAGGTGCAGAAGATACAGAGCCAAGAGTTGAGGCGTTGGTTGCGGCTGGTGTTGATGTCATTGTTGTAGATACTGCGCATGGCCACTCAAAAGGTGTACTGGATCGCGTGAAGTGGGTAAAGAAGAATTTTCCTGATGTTCAGGTGATTGGAGGCAACATTGCAACTGCAGACGCAGCAAGGGATCTTGTAGCAGCAGGTGCAGATGCGGTCAAAGTAGGTATAGGTCCGGGTTCAATTTGCACTACCCGAATTGTTGCCGGCGTAGGTGTTCCTCAAATAAGTGCGGTTTACAATATTGCAGAGGCTTTGAAAGATACTGGAGTACCTTTGATTGCAGATGGGGGTATTCGCTTTTCGGGTGATATTTCCAAGGCCATTGCTGCTGGTGCGCATTGTGTAATGATTGGCAGCATGTTTGCAGGGACAGAAGAAGCCCCGGGCGAAGTAGAGTTGTATCAGGGACGTTCCTACAAGGCTTATCGGGGTATGGGTTCACTAGGTGCCATGCAGCAGGGTTCCAGTGATCGTTACTTTCAGGAATCTACAAGTAATATTGAAAAGCTGGTGCCAGAAGGCATTGAAGGTCGTGTGCCTTATAAAGGACCAGTATTGAATATTGTTCATCAATTGCTGGGTGGAGTGCGTTCCAGTATGGGTTACACTGGTTGTAAAGATATCGAAGAAATGAGGACAAAGCCGGAATTCGTCAGGGTAACCAGTGCGGGTATGCGTGAAAGTCATGTACATGATGTTACGATTACAAAAGAAGCCCCCAACTATAGAATAGATTAGCAGTCGTTATGAGTTCTAATACTAAGCACAATCTCCATAGCGATCGTATTCTGATTCTTGATTTCGGTTCCCAATACACGCAATTGATAGCCCGGCGCGTTCGCGAGGCGGGCGTATATTGCGAGATTCATGCCTACGATATTAAAGATTC
>DAOWEP010000173.1 GCA_030638455.1 Gammaproteobacteria bacterium | reverse complement strand
GAAGGGAGCCACACCAACGCGCCACTACTGCGTTGCAGTCCTTGAAAAGGGCTAGCCATTCCCTACGGACTGCGCCTTGTACTGGCGCGTTGGCGTGGCTCTGAACCCATCAATACTAACGTGGCGGAGTACTAGTCTGGATATACACTCATTTGTATGGGTAAGCGTTTTGCTCCCCAGTCACCCGGTTTAGCTTCAAACCGGTCTGCGCATTCAGCGCCGCAATCAGGACAGCAACCGCCTTTATTCAGGTTCCACTCTGTCAGCACATACCAGTCACGGCCAATCAACTTTTTACCACACTGATGGCAATAGGTACTCTCACCACCTTCATCATGCACATTGCCTGTAAAGGCATATCTGACTCCATTGTCCATTGCGATCTGTCGTGCACGAGTTAATGTGGCCGGCGGTGTGGATGGCGTGTCCATCATCTTCCACTCAGGATGAAAGGCAGAGAAATGCATGGGTACGTCCGGGCCTAGATTTTCCACTACCCATTTTGTCATCTCATTTAGCTCTTCATTTGAATCATTCTCACCTGGGATTAACAGGGTGGTGAGTTCCAGCCAGACATCTGTTTCATGTTTAATATATTGCAGGGTATCCAGTATCGGCTGCAGATGCCCACCCGTCAGTTTCCAGTAAAACCTTTCCGTAAAAGCTTTGAGGTCTATATTGGCAGCATCCATGTACTGAAAAAATTCCTTGCGTGGCTCTTCACAAATGTACCCTGCTGATACTGCTACCGACTTCAGTCCGACTTCATGACATGCCTTTGCAACGTCTATTGCATACTCAAGAAAAATAACCGGATCATTATAGGTATAGGCAACACTACGACAGCCTTGCTCTTTTGCAACACGTGCAATCTTTTCAGGAGATGCGCGATCAGCCAGTGTGTCCATTTCACGGGATTTACTCATATCCCAATTCTGGCAAAACTTGCAGGCAAGGTTACAACCAGCCGTACCGAATGAAAAAACCGGCGTGCCGGGAAAAAAATGGTTTAACGGTTTTTTTTCTACCGGGTCAATACAAAAGCCACTGGAACGCCCATAGGTAGTCAGGACAATTTGATCGTCTTCACATGCGCGAACAAAACAAAGCCCCTGCTGTCCATTGCGCAGCTTGCAGGCCCTCGGGCAAACATCACACTGTATATGACCGTCATCAAGACGATGCCAATATTTTGTTGGCCAGGAACTTGTATATGTCTTATCCATTATAAATATATATAGCCCTTATCGCTCTACTTCAAGGGTATCGGAAAATGCTCCATTCATAAACCGAAGGGCTTGAATTTAACCAGGAACACCTATACTTTGATAGTTAGGGTTCAGAAAATCAACTGCGATTCAATCTGGCTTCTTCCGGGAATCTGTAAATGGAACCTATTATCCGACAAACGGCTGTAGCTGGTATGTTCTACCCTGATAATCCAGGGGAATTACAGACCACAATAGACCATTATTTACGTGAAGCAAAGGCTTCGCGAAAAGCCGTTCACTCACAAAGAGATACACAAAAAGACCAACAAGAGATTCAAACACCCAAGGCATTGATCGTCCCTCATGCCGGCTACATTTATTCCGGCCCTGTGGCTGCCAGTGCCTATGCAAGGCTGGAGGCATCACGCGATATTATACGCAGAGTTATCTTGCTCGGGCCATCACATCGAGTAGCATTCACTGGAATGGCGGTCAGCAGCGCAGATTATTTTGCCACACCACTTGGATCCATCCCGATCGACAAACAGGCAATACATGAGATTGTATCCCTGACACAAGTGCAACTTATTGATCAGGCACACAGCCAGGAGCATAGTCTTGAAGTTCAACTACCATTCCTGCAACGCGTGCTGGACGATTTCACTCTTGTACCTATAGTAGTCGGAGACGCAGACCCGGAGAGTGTAGGCACAGTACTGGAAACCTTGTGGGGTGGACCGGAAACCCTGATCGTAATCAGCTCAGACCTCAGTCATTACCATAGTTATGTTACTGCACAACAGATGGACCGCAGGACATCCAATGCAATCGAATCCATGCACCCTGACGATATCCATTATGACGATGCCTGTGGTCGCAACCCTGTAAATGGACTGTTGGTAGCGGCAAAAAAACATGGCCTGCACGCCAAAACGGTAGACTTGAGAAACTCTGGTGACACTGCCGGCCCGAAAGACCAGGTGGTAGGTTATGGCGCTTATGTGTTCGGATAATACCAGGCCCGGAACATCTCAATCAGAATCTTTTCAGACCTTTCGGGACATCCTGATACAACAGGCATCCAGCTCTATACAATACGGCCTGAAACATGGATATGAAGGAAAGATTGATCCTCAACAGTTCCCACAGCCCCTGCAACAAATACGCTCCTGTTTTGTCACACTTGAGATTAATGGAAAATTACGTGGCTGCATTGGCACACTGGAAGCAACACGTCCCCTGATAGCCGACGTTTATCACAATGCCTATGCCGTGGCATTTTCAGATCCAAGATTCCCCTCTCTACAAGAGAAAGAATTCCCCTTGATCGAAATTCACATCTCCATTCTTGGTACACCCGAACCCATGTCATTTGAGTCTGAAAAGGATTTGATCACACAGATAAGGCCGAATATAGATGGTCTGATTCTGGAAGCTGAGGGACATCGCGGCACTTTCCTGCCCTCCGTATGGGAATCATTACCTGATACCGGGAGCTTTTTGACACATTTAAAGATGAAGGCAGGGCTACCGGGTAACTACTGGTCAGAACATATCAGAATATGCCGTTACACAACGGAAATGATTACCTGATTACGCCAGGGAACCTCTTATTGTGCGCCTCTCTCATTGAGCCCCTCTATTGTACAATAACGCAATTCCCCAGCGAACCTTCTGCACAAACTGAACCATCCACCCAGATTGCATTGTCCAGCTTCGCACCCTCCAGAGATGCACCTCCAAGATTTGCAAAACGAAGATCAGCAAACGACAGGTCAGCACCTGACAATCTAGCATAAGACAGGTCTGCACTTCTTAACCCGGCACCGACTAATTTGGCTTTATGAAAATCAGTATAACTAAGGTCAGCAGTACTGAGGATGACATAGGAAAGATCAGCGTTTTTAAAACTCGAACCCCTGAGATTAGCACCCTGCATTTCTGTACTATTCAATATTGCACCATCCAGCTTTTTACCTGTAAGCACAACACCTTCTTTTTTACAATGGCTCCAGTTTACGCCGGGTACAGGAGGTGCATCACACTGGAGTTTTTTAACTTGATTTTCAGGTACCCGGGTATACACAAATAGACCACCCCACACTAATAATGCCAGCAATGTGGTTATAAATACTATAG
>DAOWEP010000026.1 GCA_030638455.1 Gammaproteobacteria bacterium | reverse complement strand
TCAGCGATGTAAATGCCGGCATAATCCTGCCAGGCCGTCCAAGGCGTATCGTTTTCTGAAGGTATTGATCAGATGCGGTGTTAAGAAAATCAGGCAAAGCTAGCGGTACACCAACCCCTCCCCGACCATTTTCGCCATGACAGGCAGAGCAATGAAGGTCATAGAGCTTCTTGCCATCAGGTTCCGGGTAGGTAGCTAGTGCAAGCCCGCTACCAAAACACAGCAGGTATATAGTTAAAATGAAATAATTTTTTAGCAGACCGAACATCGTTGATTTCATGTCAGGGAACAGGTGCTTAAAGGTTTAGCAATAGTTTGCCCGTATTGTCAGACATTTTCTAGATTAAGAACAGTACATATCCAGTTATTGATATCCCTGATTTCTTCAGGGCATACCGCATGTTGCATGTTGTATCGTTTCAATTCCACAGGGTATTTTAGCTGGAGAAGCTTTTGGTATGAATTTTCCCCATAGGATACGGGTACTACGGGGTCACTATTACCATGGGCCATAAAAATGGGCGTGTCCTGGTTTGCATCCAGCGGTTCTTGTGGGGAGTCATATGGGTAATCCTCTGCAAACGGTAAATAGGTAGAAAGCGCCATGATGCCAGCTAGTTTTTTGTGGTAATGCAGGCCAGTAGTTAGTGCAATGGCCCCGCCCTGTGAAAAGCCGGCAAGCACAATATTTTCTGGCGCTATTCCTCTTTGTTGCTCATTTTCCAGTAAATTGACCATGTGTTTTTCTGATGCGCGGATACCATCGCTATCATCTGGAAACTCAGGGCCAATACCAGTAATGTCATACCATGCCCTCATCTTCATGCCCCCATTGATTGTGACCGGTTGAACCGGGGCATGCGGAAATATAAATCGAATTGCCGCGCCTGCAGGGAACCTGAGCTGAGGGACAATACCCGCAAAGTCGTTGCCATCCGCCCCCAGGCCATGCAGCCAGATGATACTGGCGGTAGCAGGTGTGCCGGTTTCGATTTCGATAACAGGTAGTAAACTGGTGCTCATTAGATACTAGGTAGAGTGCTGGTAGAGAATGGAAAGTATATAGTTGCGACAGAAAATATGCACCATTAGCATAAACTATTATACTATCTAGCCTGATTACACAGGAAAATACTGAATGAAAATCAAGGCTACTAACCTAAAGCAATTCATACTAGCCACATTACTAATGCCGATAGTAACAATGCTGATGGTTGCGTGTGGACAAAAGGGCCCGCTGTATCTGCCAGAGCCTTCCGGGCAGCAGGAAAAACAATACGAATCTCAGCAGGAAAAACAGAACAAGAACAAAGATAAACAGGGCAATGAGAATTAAGACATTATTCCGCAGCCGTAATATTTAGAGATGAGGCCCCGTCGTGGACTACTTTCAGTATAAAGATAGTGAGTTATATGCCGAAGACGTCAGTTTGGAAAAACTGGCAGAGCAATTCGGTACGCCTTGCTATGTCTATTCGCGCGCAACCATCGAGCGACACTGGCGGGCATTTGACACCGCATTAGAGGGACATCCACATCTGATCTGTTATGCAGTAAAGGCCAATTCCAACCTTGCGGTGTTGAATGTCATGGCCAGATTGGGCTCTGGTTTTGATATTGTTTCAGCTGGAGAGCTGGAGAGGGTAATACGCGCCGGCGGAGACCCGGGCAAAGTTGTATTTTCGGGCGTAGGAAAAAGACACGATGAACTGCAACGTGCACTTCAGGTAGGTATTCGCTGTTTTAATGTTGAATCGTCCGATGAGCTTGAACGGATAAATCAGGTAGCGGCCGAATTGGGCAAGCATGCCCCGGTTTCCTTGCGCGTGAATCCGGATGTGGATGCCAATACCCATCCCTATATTTCAACAGGGCTGAAGGAAAATAAGTTTGGTATTAATATCGAAGACGCCATGGGCCTGTTTCAGCGAGCAGCTGAAATGGAACATATAGAAGTTGTGGGTGTAGATTGTCATATCGGATCACAGTTGACGGAAACAACCCCTTTTGTTGATGCTCTGGACAGAGTTTTGGGGTTAGTGGACTCTTTGGGCAAAGAGGGCATCGAATTACGTCATCTTGATATCGGTGGTGGACTGGGTATTCGATATCAGGATGAAACACCACCCGAGCCCAGTGAATACGCTACCGAAATAGTAGAAAAACTGAAGGGCTGCTCACTTGAAGTCATTATGGAGCCGGGTCGCGCCATTGCTGGAAATGCGGGCATTCTTTTAACCCGTGTAGAGTACCTGAAGTGTACAGAACACAAGAATTTTGCGATTGTGGATGCGGCCATGAATGATTTGTTGCGCCCGTCACTATATGGTGCCTGGCAGGACATCATTCCGGTGCGGATTCAGGACGAGCAAACAGTGGACAAGGAAATGCGCAAGTATGATATCGTCGGTCCCGTATGTGAAACGGGTGATTTCCTTGGCAAGGATCGCTCTCTGGCACTTGCGCAAGGCGATTTACTGGCTGTTCGATCTGCGGGTGCATATGGATTTACCATGAGTTCAAACTATAACTCACGTCCAAGGGTGGCCGAAGTAATGGTAGACGGCGAACAAGCGCATAGTGTACGAACAAGAGAAACGATCGATAACCTGATGGCAGGTGAGAACATACTGCCTGGTTAACTGCTTATAATTTATTATCCGGTTAAGAAATGCCCATATCGTTTACCAAAATGCATGGCCTGGGTAATGACTTTATTGTCATTGATGCCATTCGTCAGAATATTTCCCTCACATCCGAGCAGATACAGTTCATGGCTAACCGTCATTTTGGTATCGGCTGTGATCAACTATTACTGGTAGAGCCATCTTCCGCGGAGGGTATAGATTTTCGTTACCGGATATATAACGCTGACGGGGGCGAGGTGGGGCAATGTGGTAATGGCGCACGTTGTTTCGCGCAATTTGTGCGAGAAAAAGGCTTGTCTGACAAGGACATAATCACGGTTGAAACGCTGGGTGGAATATTACAACTGGCGCATGAACCTGATGGCATGATAAAGGTAGATATGGGTGTGCCCCGGCTGAAGCCCGGGGAAATTCCTTTCTTACCCGGTAAAAAAAATGTCAAACAGCGGGCTAATCGATATACCTTGCAGCTGGAAAATAACGATGTAGTAGAAAATAATGCAGTAGAAATTGGTGTGGTATCAATGGGCAACCCCCATGCCGTAATACAGGTAGACCAGGTAGACACTGCGCCAGTAAAAGATCTGGGTTCTGAAATTGAGCAGCACTCACAGTTTCCAGAGGGTGTAAATGTTGGCTTTATGCAAATCCTGAGCTCATCACATATTCGGTTACGGGTATATGAAAGAGGGTCAGGTGAAACATTGGCGTGTGGAAGTGGTGCGTGCGCAGCAGTGGTAGCAGGCTGTGTTCAGCAATTGTTGGACAGCAATGTAAAAGTAGATCTACCTGGCGGTCGTCTTGTGGTAAGCTGGACAGGTAATGAGGATCATGTGTTTTTAACAGGCCCTGCAACAACCGTTTATGAGGGGACAATAGAACTATGAGTATACAAGAAGAACAAAAATATCATGGAAAAATTGTCAGTCAGAAGGAAGAAATAACATCACGTGATGTAGCTGACTATCTTCAGAAGCATCCGGATTTCCTGAAGAGTAATGTAAACATTCTTACCCAGATGGAAATACCGCATGATTGCGGTGGCGCAATATCGCTCATCGAATATCAAGTGATTGCCTTAAGGGAAAAAAACAAAAGCCTGAAAGGGAAGTTGCTTGAACTGATGCAGGTTGCGCGGGAAAACGACCAGTTGACAGAGCGTATGATGAATTTAACACTTGCATTGATGGGCGCAGGTAGTCTGGAGAAAATACTGGCGGTTCTGGATAAAAAGCTGGCTAGTGATTTTGAGGCAGACGCCATTACTATCCGGTTGTTTGATAAGGATAATATATTGTTTAGTAAGAATAAAGAACTGGATAGCATGCAGGATAAAGTTATTCAGATGGATGATCCGGCGCTGGCACCATTCGAGAGTTTTTTCCACTCAGGCAGGCCCTTATGTGGGCGACTCAAGAGCGAGCAATTGCAATATCTGTTTTCTGCAGAAATAGCAAAAGAAATTAACTCGGCGGTGTTAATACCATTAGGTAATCATTCCGAACTTGGTATGGTCGCAATTGGCAGTAACAACAAAGACCGGTTTCATCCCGGCATGGGCACGGTATTTCTCAGGCAAATGGGTGCCCTGATTACCGGCATGATGAAGCACCATCTAAAATAATAGTTACATGCAGAGCTGGTTAGAAAGTTATTATCAGTATCTGTGCAGTGAAAAGCGCCTATCACCCCATACCCTGAAAAATTACCGTCGGGATCTTGAAGTCTTCCTGGGCTTTATTGAATCAACTGACAGCGATACACAAGAGAAGATTACCTGGCCAAAGGTCGATTCACATCTGGTTAGAAGATTTATTGCTTCGCAACATCGTTCAGGGCTTGCCAGTAGTAGCATACAAAGACGCCTGTCCGCGATCCGTAGCTTTTATAATTACCTGTTACGAGAAAGAAAAGTGGCCAATAATCCGGTGCAAGGTATTCGCGCCCCAAAAGGGTCACAAAAATTACCAAAGCCGCTGGATGTGGATCAGGTAAGCCGTTTGCTTGACATCAATAGCCAGGAACCTTTGGCAATACGTGACCGCGCAATGATGGAGCTATTGTATTCATCCGGTTTACGGTTGGCAGAACTGGTTTCGTTGAATATCAACGATATCGATATGAAAGACGCAACGGTAAGGGTTACCGGTAAGGGAG
>DAOWEP010000119.1 GCA_030638455.1 Gammaproteobacteria bacterium | reverse complement strand
CATACAACAGGTGGCTACCTGTTATTTGCAACCATGACTCAACGATATGTATTCGACTGCCACCCGGAAGACGTATTCTGGTGTACCGCAGATGTCGGCTGGATCACCGGGCATTCCTATATTGTGTACGGCCCGCTTGCCAATGGCATGACCAGCCTGGTGTTTGAAGGCATACCGACCTACCCGGATGCCTCGCGTTTCTGGCAGGTCATCGACAAACACGAGGTAACCGTGTTCTACACAGCACCTACCGCCATCCGCGCCCTGATGCGTGAAGGTGATGAACCGGTCAAATCTACATCACGCACCAGCCTGAGATTGCTGGGCACTGTAGGTGAACCTATTAATCCTGAGGCATGGGAATGGTATTACCATGTAGTGGGTGATGGCCGTTGCCCGGTAGTAGATACCTGGTGGCAGACAGAAACCGGCGGGCATTTGATCACCCCCCTGCCCGGCGCCACTGCATTAAAACCAGGCTCTGCATCCGTACCATTTTTTGGTATCGAACCCGGCATCGTAGATGAACAAGGCAACATCCTGGAAGGCGAGGCCTCCGGCAACCTCGTCATACTACGTTCATGGCCGGGACAAATGCGCACCCTGTACGGCGACCACAAACGCTTCAAGGAAGCCTATTTTTCCACCTACCCGGGCATGTACTTTACCGGTGACGGCGCACGTCGTGATAAAGATGGCTATTACTGGATAACAGGACGTGTAGATGATGTATTGAATGTATCCGGCCACCGCATGGGTACAGCAGAAGTGGAAAGTGCGCTCGTATTACACAAGGCGGTTGCGGAGGCAGCCGTTGTCGGCTTCCCGCATGACATCAAGGGCCAGGGTATCTACGCCTATGTCACCTTGATCAAAGGAATAGAAGCAACGGACGAACTTCGCAAAGAACTACTGGAACAGGTCAAAAAAGAAATCGGCCCGATCGCAAAACCGGATGTCATCCAGTGGGCACCGGGGCTGCCGAAAACAAGGTCTGGAAAAATAATGCGTCGTATTCTGCGGAAAATTGCCTCCAATGAACTGGACAGCATGGGTGACATCTCAACACTCGCAGACCCTTCTGTAGTAGACCATCTGGTAGAAAACCGGGCGAACAAGTAAAATTATAATGATAGCGTAAGAAAAATTGATCTGAGTGAGAAGATTCCTGTTTCTGTTTAATCTATGGACACACAAATGAATACAATAAATCCCGAGCTTGTCGAAAGCTGCTGGTCAAAGGTCAAACACAATCAGGGAGAAGATGCATATAGTATTATTTTCTACAAATCGATGTTTGAACAGAACCCGAATATAAAACCACTGTTCTCATCAGATATTGAAACTCAAAGAATCAAGCTATTAAATACCCTGAATCTGGTTATAAATAGCATCCGGCATCTTGAAGAACTGAAAGAATCATTGTTAGAACTGGGTAAACTGCATAAGGAAATTGGTGTAAACGCGTCTATGTACGATATTGTAATTTCTAACGCAGTAACCGCATTAAAGGTAGCGTCCAACAATACAACCACACAGGAAGAAGAAAAGGCATGGGAGCAGGCATTTAGAGCAATCTCTGATATGATGCTGGAAGCTTATTGAAAAGGCGAGAGTGAAAATGAGGTCAGACTGAAGCCCATTCATCCAACCCATTTATCCTTGATCCTTCTCTTCGCGAGGTATAGGACAGACCAGTTGATAATTGTCCGATCGCACATCCTCTATTAATTGATCGACCTGGTCCTCCGGTATGTTGATCATTTCAAGCGCAAGCCCACCCAGGCGCAAACTGCTCTCTACGGCTTCCGGATAGGCGTGGGTTGCCCCTGCCTCGGTCAAGTTGGCGCAGTCCACCAAATCACGTGCACGCGCGATTACCGGCAACTGTGGAAAATGGGTACGAATATGCGAGACTGCCTGTAATGCGGTAGGACTGTGATCTATCGTCAATACAACCAGTGATGCACGTTCGGCATGGGCAGCGGCTAACAATTCAGGGTCACCGATATCGCCATAATAAACAGGCATCATATCGTCTCTGCCTTGCTTAACCTTAACCGGATCAGTATCGAAGGCAATAAACGGGACGCCACTGCTATGCAACATTATCCCTACGGCATGCCCAACACGCCCATACCCACCAATAATAACCGGTTTCCCGGACGTTTCTGCGTCAAGTTCCTTGAATGCCAATGTAGTATCCACCTCCTCCAGTTCAAGACGGCGCGCCAGATTATCACCAAGGCGTACGATCAGGGGAGTCAGCAACATCGTTACTGAAATGACACCAATTGCAATTACAAATGTTCCATCATCAATGACCTGCAATGCTTTAGCTGAACCAAACAGGACAAAACCAAACTCACCGCCCTGAGATAGTAGCAATGAGATCCTGATGGCGACTCCGCGTGTATATCCAAATGCCAGAACCAGGATAAACAATACAAAAACCTTTATCGCGACAATCACAACCGTGTGTTGTAAAAAAACCGCTAACTGATCGGCCAGGGCCTGTATATTGATAGACATACCCACGGTGACAAAGAAAAGGCTCATCAATATGCCTTTGTATGGCTCAATGGCTGCCTGGATCTGTAATCGGTAACGACTGTCTGATAAAAGTACACCCATTATAAATGCACCCAGGACCATCGATGCCCCCGATAAATGCATTGCCCAGGCCGCCAGAAATACTGCGAGCATCACGACCAGTAAAAAACCTTCCTTGTTTCTTTGACCAACCAGATGATTCAATACCCAGGGCACAATATATCGGCCAAATCCGGCAATCAAAACCAATGTACCTACAATAATGGCAAACTGCTTCCATAACGGTACACCCGATAATTCACCGGTAACCGACATAATCGGCACAATGGCCAGTAAAGGCACAATCGCCATATCTTGCATAAGTAAAACTGAAAAGGCTGTTGTTCCATGTTTGCTTGCAATCTCCCCTCGCTCCTGTAATAACTGCAATACAAAGGCCGTAGAAGACAGGGCAAAGGTCAGCCCGATTAACAATGCGATTGGCCATGAATATTGAAAAAAATAGAGATAGATACCAATGGCAATTCCGGTCAGGGTAATTTGCAAAGAACCCAGACCCAGTACGTCTCGTCGCATTGACCACAAACGACTTGGTTTCATCTCAAGGCCAATGACAAACAACAACAACACTACACCCAGTTCAGTAAAGTGCCTGATATCGTCAACATGTGTGGTTATGTAAGGGCCGGGCGAGTAAGGCCCCACGATGATACCCGACACCAGTAGACCCAGCACCGAGCCCAAACCAAACTGTTTAAAGAGAGTCACTGCGATAGAAGTGACAATTAGCAACAACAATGCAGAGGTTAGGAATGATTCAAGATGCATGGTATAGTGAACTTATCAGCTCTTTCCTAATGACAGTTTTTACTTTAAATAAACAACCCCGAAGAGATTAAAGTATAGACCCCCTCAGAGTCAGATGTATAGACCAGGCCATGATCGTTGAATTACAGGGCTGCATACCTTGTCCTGCTTCCATCTTTAACTGAACAGCTCCACAGTGACAGTTACCAGTATATTTTTATGCATCCTTCCTGTCCTGTTCTTATCTTGCTTATTAATATATGCCCTACGTTGCAATCCATGATTTCATGCCTATCTTATTTATTGATATCGTTATTTTGATGAACTATTCTGGTTAATTCATGTCGAAAGTTAATAGGCTAAATTTACAGAAAATAATAAGGGCTCCATTCATTATGAAACAGACAATTTCAATAATTTTATTAATGATGTTCCATGTGGTTCAGGCAGCAACACCCAGCTACCAGGAATCTGTTAACCAATACATGGAGAAATCAAAAAATTCCAAGTCACCCTTTTCAGAGGCCGATATGGCAATCATGAAAAAAGCCGATGAGACACTGGCCAAAATGATGCCTTCCCCAGGGATAAAAGCGGGCGAAAAGGCACCTGACTTTAGCTTGAAAAATGCATTTGGTAATACCGTTAATTTTAAAGATGAACTTAAGAAAGGGCCGGTGGTACTGGTCTTTTACCGCGGAGCATGGTGCCCGTTCTGTAATATGCATTTACATGCATTACAGAAAAGCCTGTCAGAGTTTAAAAAATATGGCGCACAGTTAATTACCATTACCCCACAAACACCGGACAAGTCTGCTGAGCAAATCAAAAAAGACGGCTACCCATTTGAAGTTTTAAGTGACCTGGATAGCAAGGTAATGAAAGACTACATGCTGTATTTCGAACTGCCGGATGATCTGGTAGCTGTATATAAAAAGGCGGGGCTGAATGTGGAATCCTTTAATGGCATAGGACGTAATGTGTTGCCCGTTCCGGGTAGCTTTGTAATAGACAGCAATGGCACTGTACAGGCGATGCACGCACAAACGGATTACAAGGCACGCATGGAACCTTCCGCCATTATTGATGCCTTGAAGAAAATATCAATAAACTGATCAAAAGGGTGACGACTATATGAGGGATTTATTCATAAAAAGCATATTTTTACTTTCTGTAGCGGTATCAACATTCTTTCAAGGCAACGTGTATGCAGCTGAGAGCGTATGGGACAAAGCTACTGTAGATCATGCCGGCACGAAGGATATTACGGTATACCACAGCCCCACTTGCAGCTGTTGCAAGAAATGGATCTCACACCTGAAAAAACATGAATTCAATGTAATTGATATCGAGACTAATGATGTTATGCCCATTAAGATCAAGCACAAGCTGCCACAAAATATGGCATCCTGCCATACCGCAATTATCGATGGCTATGTAATCGAAGGCCATGTGCCCGCAGATGACATCAAACGTCTGATTAAAGATAAACCGAATATTGCTGGTTTGTCCGTACCGCAAATGCCGGCTGGCACACCCGGTATGGAGATGGGTAACAAAAAAGATCCATTTTCGGTATTCAAGTTCGATAAATCGGGTAAATTTGATGTATATAAAGAGTATTGGTCATACTGAATTCAATTGTAATCTGATGTATACGAGAATCAGAATACAAATCACTTAGACTTAAAAAACAATATGGGATTGATCTGGCTTAACGGATACCAGTTTGGCCAGCTCCTTTCTTATATTACTCATTACCCTGCTTTTACACCCACCCGTACGGATTGAGAAAACAGAACGATTAGTCCTTACGTCATAAATCCTGACATTGTATTTAATATAATGAGGGTTTATACCAATGGTAGAATCCAGATAAAGCCCCGTAGTGCCTAGCTGTACATCCGTACACACTCCCTTAGGTGACGCTGTAACAAATGCCATATAATTAGCAGCAGGTAATTTGACAGGTTTATCTTTAATATTATTCTCTGCCCTGTACTTCATTAGCTTCTCTGTTTCACTTCCCCCTGCCAGAACACCACTAAACTGAACCTCCCAACCCGCACTACGAAATGCTTCGATTAATTGAATTCTGGATAAGCCCTCATCAATGACAACCGTAGGCTCTTGAAAATCTGTTACTGGAATCGATAGTTCTGTCTTTGTTGAAAACGCACAGGCTGACAATATGATTAACATACATGAGGTCAGTAAGATCTGCTTTATTTTACTCATTTCATCCGCCATTATTTTCTACAGTCTGTGTAATATATTCATCCCGGATATTAGTACTCTACAAACTAATAACTTAGCTCAACCCTTTCTGAATGCAAGTTCTCCACACAACAAAATCCCTTACAATAACTCCGTATCATCATGAGAATACGCGGGTGCGCAACAACAAAGCAATACCAGAGGAGACTCCCCGTCGTTCAACAATTTATGTGGTGTATTTGGTGGAATACATACTGTATCACCTGCATGGACTTCGAACTGCTCATCTCCCAGGGTCATCTGTCCCCTGCCCTCGGTAAAATGGTAAATCTCCTCTGTTACCCGATGTTTATGCAATAAAGTACTCGTACCCGCCGGAACCGTTGCCTGCGCCAGACTTTGCTTCTGGTTTCCATGTTCGTCCGGATGCATTAACTCTCGAATCTGCGAGCCATCACGCGTCTGACAGGGCTTTATATCTGTATAGCTACTCTTCATGATCATAAATTCAACGCCCTCTATAACATACGTGCTTCCTGCACATATCGCTACCGGCATCCTGCCTCTCGCGAAATACAGTGCATCCATGCACATAAAAAAAGGGCCATCAAGGCCCTTTTTTTAACAGCAACATTTTTTAGCATCAGGCAGTTGCGGTTTCAGTTTCACCTACTGCTTTCATACTCAGGCGAATCCTGCCCTGCTTGTCGATTTCCAGTACCTTAACCTTAATCACATCACCTTCAGACAGCTTATCACTTACATTCTGGACACGCTCTTCTGAGATTTGTGAAATATGAACCAGACCATCCTTACCAGGCAGAATAGTAACGAATGCACCGAAGTCCATCAGCTTGGCCACCTTGCCTTCGTAAATAGTGCCCACCTCAACATCAGCCGTGATCATTTCAATTCTCTTCCGTGCCTTGTCACCCGCTTCCTTGTCTACTGAAGCAACCTTAACGATACCACTATCATCTATATCAATGCTGGCACCCGTTTCTTCAGTGATAGAACGGATAGTTGCACCACCTTTACCAATCACGTCACGAATCTTGTCCGGGTTAATGCTAAACGTTACGATTCTGGGAGCAAACTCAGACATTTCTTCGCGCGGAGCATTAATCACTTCGTTCATTTGTTTCAGAATATGCAAACGTGCGTCCCTGGCCTGATGTAATGCAGTTTCCATGATCTCTTTGGTAATGCCTTCAATCTTGATATCCATCTGTAATGCATTTACACCCGATTCAGTACCCGCTACCTTGAAGTCCATGTCACCAAGATGATCTTCATCACCTAGAATATCAGTTAAAATTGTAAATTTGTCACCTTCCTTCACCAGACCCATTGCGATACCTGCAACAGGGGCCTTGATAGGTACACCGGCATCCATCAATGACAGACTGGTTCCACATACAGAGGCCATGGAACTGGAACCATTAGACTCAGTAATTTCAGAAACCACACGAATAACATATGGGAATTCTTCCTGGTCTGGCATAACAGCCTGAATACCACGCCTGGCCAGACGACCATGTCCGATTTCACGACGTTTCGGGCTTCCTACCATACCGGTTTCACCTACGCAGTAGGGAGGAAAGTTGTAATGCAACATGAAGTTATCTTTGTATGAGCCATTCAACGCATCAATAATCTGTGCGTCACGCCCGGTTCCCAGAGTAGTCACCACGATTGCCTGCGTTTCGCCACGAGTAAACACTGCGGAACCATGGGTGCGTGGAATCGTACCGGTCTTCATAACAAGACCACGAACTGTTTTATGATCACGTCCATCAATACGTGGTTTGCCATCAATAATACGACTACGAACGGTCTTCTTTTCAAGCTTGCCAAAGGCTTCCTGCACTTCTCCTTCAGTCAGATCACCATCTTCCGTGACCAGCTTTTCTACCACATTATTACGTATCTCACCGACCTTCTCATAACGAACAAGCTTCTCGGAAATCTGATAGGCCTCATCAAGCTCAGCAGCACATGCATCGGCAACTGCATTTATTGCAGTATCGTTGGTTTCTGGTGCCTGCCAGTCCCATGCAGGGTTACCCACTTCCGCAGCCATTTCGCTGATTGCTTTGATTACTACCTGCATCTTCTCATGACCAAACAGAACAGAACCAAGCATAACCTCTTCCGATAACTGGTTAGCTTCAGATTCAACCATCAATACTGCTGAATCAGTGCCCGCAACCATAAGGTCCAGATCAGATTCTTCCAACTGGGAAACAGTCGGGTTCAGAATGTATTCGCCGTCCTTATAACCTACACGCGCACAACCGATTGGACCACTGAAAGGCATACCAGAAATTGCCACTGCAGCAGATGCACCGATCATGGCAGGAACATCAGGATCAATATCATTATTCAGGGAAATTACAGTAGCGACTACCTGGACTTCATTTTTGAAGCCCTTGGGAAAGAGCGGACGTAAGGGGCGGTCAATCAAACGGGAAATCAGTGTTTCTTTTTCAGACGGTCTGCCTTCTCTACGAAAGAAACCACCTGGGATCTTGCCTGCTGCGTAGGTACGTTCCTGATAATTTACGGTTAAGGGGAAAAAGTCCCTACCTGGTATTGCTTCCTTTCTGCCGACTGCAGTTACCAGTACAACGGTATCGTCCATGTTAACGATTACTGCGCCACTTGCCTGTCTGGCTATTTCACCTGTTTCCAGGGTTACTTTATGGTCACCGAACTGAAACTCTTTTTTGATTGGGGTCACTTGGTTTTTCCTTCCTTAACTTATAAATAAAAGTTACAGATAAAAGATTACAAATAAAAGAAACTGTTTTTTAACGACGCAGACCAAGACGCTTGATCAAGTCCTGATAACGTGAAGCATCTTTATTTTTCAGATAGTCCAGTAATTTGCGGCGCTGATTAATCATCTTCAACAATCCACGACGTGAATGATGATCGTGCTTGTGCTCACCAAAATGACCTGACAGGTTATTAATATTGTTCGTCAACAATGCGACCTGCACTTCTGGCGATCCTGTATCAGTTTTTTCTCGCTGATACTCTTCTACAATCTGACTCTTCTGAGCAGTACTCAATGACATGAAAAACTCCTACGTAATCCCGCAAACGGTATTTCTGTTAAAATAGCTGAAATTCTGAACGGCGTATTGTACCTTCGCAACCGGCTAGTAACAAGCCAGAATCGCAAAAACTCTTGTCAAATCAGACGCAAAACAGCCTTTTAGGGGCTACTTTGCCGTCATCCTGAATCTGACCCATCCCCAGGAACTGCGCGCCATCCTCATATATCCTTACCCACCCACTGGTTGGGGCATGAGGTACCTGCACGGCCTGCCCCTGCCGTACATAAAATGCGTCATTACTGCTGACCTGGACGTCTGGCCAGCCAGCCAGGGCACTCTCTACCGGAAACAACCTTTCATCCAGTGAATCTGTCCCGGATTCACTCAATTGCTTTAATTCATCCAGCGTAATCATTTGATCTTCATCAGTAAATGCGCCGACCGCCAGTCTCCTTAACACGGTCACATGAGCCAGTGTCCCTAATGCCTCGGCAATATCCTCTGCCAGGGTGCGTACATAGGTCCCTTTTGAGCAATGAATCTCAAACTCACAGCTATCTGCACCCAGTGAAAGCAGGGTAAGCTCATAAATGGTTACTGCCCTTGGCTTTCTCTCGACGACCTTGCCCTCACGTGCCAGCTTATACAGCCTCTCGCCATTATGCTTGAGCGCGGAATACATGGGTGGAATCTGCTCAATCTCTCCAGTAAAGCGCTTGAGTGCTTCTTCTACAGTGGCCTTATCCAGTGTTGGCACAGGGCTGGTTTCGATAACCTCCCCTTCTGCATCAGCTGTAGCGGTTTTCTCTCCCAGTTTACAGGTCATCCGGTAACGCTTATCTGAATCCAGCAGGAAACTGGACACCTTGGTGGCTTCACCCAGACAGATCGGCAACATGCCGGTTGCGAGTGGATCCAGGCTACCCGTATGGCCCGCCTTTCTTGCCTTGAATATGCGCTTTACTTCTTGCAAGGCTGCGTTAGAAGTAAGTCCGGTAGGCTTATCCAGCAAAAAGATTCCGTCTATCTTGCGCCCGGTTTGCTTATGTCGTCTGCCGCCTCTTCTGCTCATTCTTCTTTTCCTGAGTCCTGTTCATCTGAAGATCTCTCCAGATCAGATGCAATCGCCCTGTCAATAAGGGATGACAAATGAGTACCTCTCTCAATGGACTCATCATAGTGGAAATGCAATTGCGGAATGGTTCGCATCATCATTCTTCTACCCAACTCATGTCTCAGGAACCCTGCGGCCTGATTAAGTATCTCTACTGTTTTCTCCCTGTCCTGATTGTCATCCAGAAGAGTAAAATAAACTTTAGCGTGCCCAAAATCACGCGACACCTCCGCCGCACTGATTGTCACCATATTACCTACGCGGGGATCTTTTATTTCTTCACGGATTAATTGCGCCAACTCGCGCTGCAGTTGTTCGGCAACCCGACGGGTACGACTAAATTCCCTTGGCATGGAAAAGTTCTCTTGGACGTCTTTGTAAAATGACTACAGTGTTCTGGCTACCTGTACTTTTTCAAATACTTCTATCTGGTCGCCTGACTTTACGTCATTGTAATTTAAAACACCGATACCACATTCAGTACCTGAACGCACTTCATTGACATCGTCTTTAAAGCGGCGCAATGATTCCAGCTCACCTTCATAGATCACTACGCTATCTCGCAATACCCGAATCGGATTGTTTCGCTTGATTACTCCCTCTACTACCAGACAGCCTGCGACTGCCCCCAGTTTTGCAGAACGGAACACATCACGTACTTCAGCCAGACCGGTAATCTCTTCCTTGAACTCAGGGGCAAGCATTCCCACCAGTGATTTCCTGACCTCATCAATAACATCATAGATCACACTGTAATAATGCAAATCAATATTTGCTTCTTCAATCATTCGTTTCGCAGCTGCATCCGCCCTGACATTAAAACCAAAAATCACCGCATTTGATGCAGAGGCCAGATTTACATCTGACTCATTAATTCCACCCACTCCACTTGAGACAATATTAACCTTTACTTCATCAGTAGAAAGATTATTGAGAGACTGATTCAGCGCCTCGACAGAACCCTGCACATCGGCCTTGATTACCAGATTCAACGTACTGACTTCTCCACTTTCCATCATGGAGAACATATTTTCCAGTTTGGTCGCCTGCTGACGTGCAAACTTGACGTCACGTTGTTTACTTTCGCGGAATTGTGCAACCTCACGTGCCTTACGCTCATCCGATACTACACTTGCCTCATCACCTGCTTCTGGCGTAGACGAAAGACCTAACACCTCAACCGGAATCGAAGGGCCCGCACTCTCAATCTGTTTGCCGTTTTCATCCAGCATTGCACGGATACGACCATACACCTTGCCGGCAAGCAGCATGTCGCCTTTTTTCAATGTACCTCTTTGTACCAATACGGTAGCCACAGGACCACGGCCCTTGTCCAGTCTGGACTCAATCACCACGCCCCTGGCAGGGCAATCTACCGGCGCCTTAAGCTCCAGCACCTCGGCCTGCAGCAATATAGAGTCAAGAAGCTCATCTACACCCTCTCCTGTATGTGCAGACACGGGTACAAACATAACGTCTCCACCCCAGTCTTCTGGCACCACCTCTTCTGCAACCAGTTCCTGCTTAACCTTGTCTGGTTGTGCTTCAGGTTTATCCATCTTGTTGACCGCAATAATCATGGGTACCTCGGCAGCACGGGCATGCTTAATTGCTTCCTGGGTTTGAGGCATAACACCATCATCTGCCGCCACTACCAGAATAATAATATCCGTTGACCTAGCACCACGCGCGCGCATGGCCGTAAATGCAGCATGGCCAGGCGTATCCAGAAAACTGATCATGCCTTTCTCTGTTTCTACATGATACGCGCCAATATGCTGGGTAATACCACCCGCTTCTGACTCTGCCACCTTGGCACGACGAATATAATCCAGCAACGAAGTCTTGCCATGGTCTACATGCCCCATGATCGTTACAACAGGCGCCCGGGGAAGCACTTCTGCTTCTACACTTTCATCTGCCTGGATTAAAACATCTTCAATTGCATCTTCCTTTAATAAAGTAAATTTATGTCCAAGCTCTTCAACAACGATTGCAGCCGTTTCCTGATCAAGAACCTGGTTGATGGTTACCATACTTCCCATACCCATCATTACCTTGATGACCTCTGCGGCCTTGATAGACATCTTCTGAGCCAGGTCTGCAACTGAAATAGTCTCAGGAATGGATACTTCACGTAAAATCGGAGCGGTTGGTCTTTCAAACCCATGCTCGGTTGAACCCTGAACAGATACCCTTCTCGATTTTTTCTTTTTCTTGCTACGTCGACCAGCCTTGTCGCCTGAAACATGTAACTCCTTGCGTCCATAGCGAGTGTGTTTATCTCCCCTTCCCTCTGGCTTCTGGTCCTTGCGCTTTTTCTTTTCTGGCTCACCCTCCGGAGTTGCTATAGCGGCCTGCTTTGCTGCCTCGAGCTCTGCCTTGCGCTTTTCCTCTTCTTCT
>DAOWEP010000206.1 GCA_030638455.1 Gammaproteobacteria bacterium | reverse complement strand
TAAATCTCTTTATTGTCAGTATCTGGAAATTTCGTCAGAAAATGAAGTTAGCAAGCTCCTAAAGCAGGCTGTTCATCACTTTACCCCTAACCCAGGATTTATTGTTGCCTTCTTTTGCCAAATAAAGCCTAACCAGCCTTACCCGTCACTTCCTCGATAAATTATAGGAAAGTAATGTAATTAACTGATTAAGCTGGATAATTGGAGCGGGAAACGAGATTCGAACTCGCGACCTCAACCTTGGCAAGGTTGCGCTCTACCAGCTGAGCTATTCCCGCACACGTCAAAAGGTGCCCTATTTTAATGACCTTAGCGAAGGTGTCAAGGTATGCTTTGCTGCTATTTATCGTCCATATTGGCACTGGATGACAAGGTTGGCCAGGCTCCTCTTAGGTAAATAAGCATGGACCACAGAGTAAGTATTGCGGCCGCATAGAGCAAAACAAGCCCGATATCTACCACCGGGAAGATGCCAAACAGCGGCTCCTTGAAGATCATCATGGGGATTGCCACCAGTTGCGCAGCCGTTTTAATCTTTCCAATATAAGAAACGGCAACCTTTGCACTTTCTCCCACTTCTGCCATCCATTCCCTTAGCGCCGAGATAGTGATCTCACGGCCTATAATAATAGCGGAGGGTAAGGCCAGGAAAATACTCGGGTACTCAGTTGGATTTCTGGACACCAACAAGATCAGTGCCACCGCCACCATTAGCTTGTCTGCAACGGGATCGAGAAATGCGCCAAAGCGTGAGGTGAGTGAATATTTTCTTGCTATGTAACCATCCAGCCAATCGGTTATTGCGGCTATCACAAACAGAGTGGTGCATACATCATTGGCCCAGCGTACTGGCAAATAAAAGATTACTATGAATACCGGTATAACCGCGATTCTTGATAAGGTTAAGGCTGTAGGTAAATTTATTCTCATATTATCTTTTGTTCTCTGGATAGCTATTACAGATGGAATGCATCATAAATTTTTTGTGCCAGTTGCTTACTTATTCCCTGCACTCTTGCTATGTCTTCTACCCCTGCCCTGGCAACTTCCTGTAATCCTCCAAACTGTTTTAATAACTGCTGCCTACGCTTTGGCCCCATACCAGGAATAGACTCCAGGACTGAAGTAGTACGTTTTTTAGCTCGACGCGCCCTATGCCCGGTAATCGCGAATCTGTGCGCCTCATCCCGTACTTGCTGAAGTAGATGCAGTGCAGGCGAGTCATCTGGCAGTATAAATGGCTCTGAATGTTCGGACAAGAACAGGGTTTCCAGCCCCGGTTTACGCTCCGGCCCCTTTGCAATGCCAATAATCATTACCCCATCCACCTGTAATTCATCCAGCACCGCCTTAGCCTGACCAAGCTGCCCCTTGCCTCCGTCTATTAACAGAATATCTGGCAACTTTCCTTCACCCTTTTTTACTTTAGTATATCTGCGCATTAATGCCTGATGCATAGCGGCGTAATCATCACCCGGCTCTATGCCCTCTATATTAAAACGACGATAGTCAGTCTTACGTGACCCTTCTGTATCAAACACCACGCAGGAAGCCACGGTGGCTTCACCCATCGTATGGCTAATATCAAAACACTCCAATCGACCGGGTATTTGGTCAAGATCCAGTGCATCTTGCAAGGCCTCCAGCCTTTTTTGCATACCTGCCTTGCTGGCCAACCTTGCGGAGAGCGCATGATCTGCATTTGCTATCGCCATCTTTACCCAACGCGCACGCTCCCCTCTTACACCCGTTCGTATTCCCACCTTACGCCCCTTAACATCTGCAAGCGTTACTTCCAATAGGTCTGACTCAGATATTGGATGACTGGTTAGTATTTGCCCTGGAATGTGCTTTTCTGTCATTTCATCAAGATAATACTGTGGAATAAAGGATGAAATCACTTCTTCAGGAGCCACTTTGTTATCTCCCTGCTGAATTCTGGGAATTTTCGGAAAATAACATTTGTTCCCCAGATTGTGGCCGTTACGAATAAAAAATACTTGCACACAGGCCACCCCACCCTTGACTGAACAGGCTATAACATCCAGATCGCCACGCTCTCCACTTACATACTGTCGCTCCTGCACTTTTTGAAGGTTACTGATCTGGTCACGAACCTTTGCAGCCAATTCATATTCTTTAAGGTCAGATGCCTTTTCCATGCGATCTACAAGCGCATCAATAACCTCCGTACTTTTACCCTCAAGAAACAGGACTGCATTCTTCACATCCTGCTGGTATGCCTCTTTGCTAACCAAACCCACGCAAGGTGCAGTACAACGTTTGATCTGATATTGAAGACATGGACGTGATCGGTTACGGAAAAAACTGTCATCACACTGACGAACAGGAAAAAGTCTTTGCAACAGACTTAAACTATCGCGTACAGCACTACTACTGGGGTACGGCCCAAAATAGCGGCCCCTGGCACGCTGGGCACCCCGATGAAATGAAAGCCTGGGAAAATCCTGATCTGCTGACAGATATATATATGGGTAACTCTTGTCGTCACGTAATAATACATTATAACGAGGTCGATATTTTTTGATCAGATTACTTTCCAGTATTAACGCTTCACTTTCCGTGTGCGTAACGGTTATTTCTACATCACAAACCTGCTGCATTAATACACTGGTTTTGGAAGACAAACCTGACTGTCTGAAATAACTGGAGACCCTTTTATGCAGGTCCTTTGCCTTGCCTACATAGAGTATGTTTTTATCGGAATCCATCATCCGATACACGCCGGGCTTGTGTGTAAGGGTTTTTAGAAAGGCGCTTGAGTCGAAGACTGATTCAAGAACATCAGGTAACCCTTCATCAGAGCCGGGATGATCATTTTCTGATGTCATACTTTCTACTGAAGGTATTCTTTTGCCATTCTAAAGACATCGTGAAACATGGCCTCTGTCAGTCGTCTGGTCTGGGTGTTATAACGACTGCAATGATAAGAGTCCAGCAATTGTAAATTATTACCGACATCATGTAACCGGGCATGACCGAATTTAAAAGACGACATCTTCAAACCCAGCGCTTTTAATACAGCGTTATGCGCTATGGTACCTAAGGCCAGTATCAGGGAACCGTTATTCAGTGTATTTAGTTCGTTTTTCAGATACCGGTTACAGGTATTGATCTCCCCACCGGTTGGCTTGTTTTGCGGCGGCAAGCACTTTACGGCATTGGTGATACGGCAATTAGTCAATTGCAATCCATCATCACGGGAAACGGCCTGGGCCTGATTACTAAAACCATACTTATGCAAAGACTCATACAATAGAATGCCGGCATGGTCTCCAGTAAATGGTCGGCCTGTAGCATTGGCACCATGCATACCCGGCGCAAGCCCCACAATCAATAATCGGGCCTTTTTGTCTCCAAACGGGGCAACAGGTCTGGCGTGATATTCTGGGTATTCCTCGCCAACCTCATCCAGAAAGACTGCCAAACGTTCACATTCACGGCAGTCAAGATTAAAAACAGCTTTCTGAGAATTTGGGACAGACATCCGGTATTTTCACCTCACAATTTTATTTAACCAATGCTTACTTTATCACTACACATACTACCATTAATATCGAATTTGACAATTTCATACATGCACACACTAAAATGCACAGTAAGCACATCAGCAGACTGCTGGAATAACAGGGTAATAAAGCACAAAATGGAATAGAGGTGTTGAAAAAAGAGCAGTGATTATACTGCCGGGAATATTTATTTGATAGCTACGACGGCTCAGCCCCAGATTACGTCTGGATTGTCATCTTCCATGAACCGTCTTCATTCATCCAATGCTTAAGCACGTCCATAGGCGTTGGCTTCGAGATAAAATAGCCTTGCCCGACATCACAGCCCATTTGAGCAAGTAACTTTAATGTTTCCATATCCTCAACACCTTCAGCGACTACTAGCAGGTCAAAATTGTGGCTCATGTCAATAATTGACTGTACAATTTTACGGTCATCATTGCTATTTAACATTCCCGTCACAAAGCTTTTATCTATCTTTAATTCTTTAACCGGCAATTTCCTCAGATATGCCAATGAAGAATAACCTGTGCCAAAATCATCTATTGACAGCGTAATGCCTACATCGTCGAACTTTTTAAGAATATGAAGGCTCTTTTCCGGATGCGCCATAATTGAGCTTTCAGTAACTTCCAGAACAAGATTCTCAGGCTCTACACCCCAGATCGACATTGTCGTTAAAATGGTATCGACTATTTCTGCATCATTAAGAAGTGCAGCAGACAGGTTCACAGAAAGCTTCACACCATTAGCATGCATCCCTGATTCAATATAATGCCGCATGGTCGTATTCAAGGTCCATGTGGTAAAGAAACTCATAAGATCTCTGGATTTTTCAGCAACAGGAATGAAAATCTCAGGGCTCATGACACCTAGCGTAGGGCTTGTCCAGCGCACCAGCGCTTCAACACCACAGACCTTCTCTTCCTGCAGATTGACCTGTGGCTGGTAGACCATTTTAAGCTCATCTGATTTAATAGCATTTCTGAACTCATGCGCCAGCATGATGGGGGCTGATTCCTCCTCATAACATGAGAAGGTATAGGTTTCACAAAGATTTCCTATAGACTGTGCATGACGCAGCGCAAGCGCCGCACGTTGCGTTAACAGCTCAGGGTCTTCTGCATGATCCGGAAAAAATGCAATGCCTATCTTGGCATCAACATTTAAATATTGATCCTCAATAATAAAAGGCTCATCAAGCAACCCAAGTATCTTGTTTGCCGCAAGAGTCGCGTGGCCCTGATTCATAACAGCTGGCAACATTACAGCGAAATCACTTTCTCCAATTTGCACAATTCTATCGGCATCTCGTAGTATCCCTTCCATGCGCTCAACAAATTGACCCAAAATCATATCACCTACTTTGTATCCATATGTGATAGTGATATCCCACAGCTGGTCAATATTTACAATCAATAATGCAAGTCGTTTATTATCAGCACCACACGAAGCGATACTCTTCCCAAGCTCATCAAGATACAGTGTTCGTTCATGGTGAATGGCTAAATTTGTGGACATGAAATACCTGTCATTCGCCTATAAGTAAAAGGCCTTTGGATCAATGCCATAAGCTCCTGGCTCAGGGCATTCTACAATCTCGATCGCATTGCCTGCATCGTCTTCAGCCTGCATCATCAAATCAATTGTGGGAAAGATACTGTAGTACTCTTTATCAGGATCAAGAATCAGCATGATTTTTGGACGCAATCTCCGCATCCTGTTCTGGGACAACACAACCCCCACCTCCCCTGTGCTTAGTTCGACCAGGCTCCCTGTTGGATAGACCCCAAGACACTGGATAAACTGCTCCACCAATTCTTCCTGAAAATCTTTTCCACCCCACTCATACAACTTTTTGATCGCACTATGCGGAGATACTATTTTTCCATATGTTCGGTCACTTGATATGGCATCAAAACAATCTACGATTGCGACCATCCTGCTAAACACCGGAATTTGATCCCCTTCCATCCCAAGAGGATATCCAC
>DAOWEP010000161.1 GCA_030638455.1 Gammaproteobacteria bacterium | reverse complement strand
GGTAGAGGGTACGCCTTTATCTGATGCCGAGGGAGTAGAAAATCTTGAGTTTGTACGTACTATTGCGGTTGCCAGAATTCTTATGCCGAAATCAACAGTACGTCTTTCAGCGGGACGAGCCGGGATGACGGATGAAATGCAGGCCCTGTGTTTTTTTGCTGGGGCCAATTCAATTTTTTATGGCGAACAATTATTGACTACACCAAATCCAGAGTCAGATCGTGACCGCAAGTTATTTAAAGACCTGGGCATACAGGCCCTTCAGTAAAAACCCCCTGTTTCCATAGCATATATTTTTATTGCCCAGTTCACATGAAAGACCTGTCTGCTTCACTAGAGCAAAGAAAAAAATCACATCAATACCGGTCACGCAAAATATTAGCAAGTCCACAAGGTGTAGACGTGGTGGTGGATGGAAAGCCATGCGTGTCGTTCTGTAGTAATGACTATCTGGGGCTAGCCAATCATCCCGAAGTTGTGAAGGCCATGATCCATGGTGCTGAAACCTATGGTGTCGGTAGTGGTGCATCGCACCTGATTAATGGGCATAGCCATGCACACCATGCCCTGGAAGAGGAGCTAGCTGATTTTGTTGGCAGGCCACGGGCGCTACTCTTCTCTACCGGATACATGGCAAACCTTGGTGTCATCTCGGTCTTGCTGGAAAAAGGGGATGCAGTATTTGAAGACCGCCTGAACCATGCGTCACTGCTGGACGCGGGCAAGTTATCCGGTGCCAGGCTGAAGAGATATTCACATGCGGACTGTAACAGTCTGGCCGAAAACATTTCCTCTTTTTCACAGAAATATCCCGACCGTGAAACCATGATTGTAAGTGATGGTGTGTTTAGCATGGATGGTGATCTGGCGCCTGTACCGGAGATGGTGAAGGTTGCTAAAAAGAGTAATGCCTGGTTGATGATTGATGATGCACATGGTCTGGGTGTGCTCGGTAAAAATGGCGGAGGTACGCTGGAGCATTATGGCGTTAATTATCAGCAGGTGCCGATTCTTATGGGCACATTGGGAAAGGCATTCGGAACCTTTGGTGCATTTGTTGCAGGTAGTGAAGATCTGATAGAGACTCTTATCCAGTTTGCGCGACCTTATATCTATACAACAGCATTGCCACCCGCGATAGCTGAGGCAACACGTGCAAGTTTGCAGTTGGTCATGAACGAGGGTTGGCGAAGAGAAAAGCTCGAAAAACTTATTTTCAGGTTTCGAGAAGGAGTAAGCCAGCTTGACCTAAATAAACAAGGAATAGAATTACTGGAATCTCAAACACCAATTCAGCCATTGTTAATTGGTGATGCAGATAAAACGGTAAAGATCAGTGAAGCCTTGCAGGAAGAAGGATTGCTAATCACCCCAATCCGCCCACCCACGGTTCCCAACAATACGTCACGGCTACGAATTACATTTAGTGCTTTGCATGAAGAACACCACGTTGACAGGTTGTTGGATGCATTATCAGGCGCTTGCCGTTTGGTTGGCCATTGAATGGAAGTTCTTGTTTTCACGATTCGCGTCATCCCGGCGCAGGCCGGGATCCATGAAACTTAACGGATTAATAGATTCCGGCCTGCGCCGGAATGACGGAAAATGGAGTTTTCACTCAGACACTAATTAATAACAGTTAAATAAAAATGTTGGAAGATAAAGAAAGATTAAATCAGCAAAGTATGCATACCCATACCCAGGGAGTCGGGAGAGATATTGTATTGTTGCATGGCTGGGGTATGCACAGTGGAATATGGGATGGTATTTTGCCAGAACTGGTATCCAGATATCGGGTGACGTTGATTGATTTGCCTGGCCACGGTAGAAGTTCCCCCGCAGAATTTACGCTCGACAGTCTGGTGAATGATCTGGGTGAGATAATCCCGTTACATTCGATCCTGATAGGCTGGTCACTGGGGGCCATAGTCGGGCAGAAGTTTGCAGCCACATATCAAGAAAGGCTGGATAAACTGGTGCTGGTATCAGGAACTCCGCGGTTCGTCGATGCAGAAGACTGGCCACACGCAACCAGCAGGGAAGTATTCAGTCAATTCTCACGTGATCTTGAGCAAGACTATCAATCAACCTTGAAGCGATTCATCTATCTGCAGTCAAAGGGCGGGGAGAAGGCAGATGATACGCGCAAGCAATTGCAGGAATCCATGACACATGGTCCACAGCCAGATCCGGGTTCATTAAAATGTGGTCTGAATATTCTTGAATCTACAGACCTCAGAAATGATCTGGATAAGATCCGTTGCCCGGTTCAATTGATGTTGGGGGAACGCGATACTCTTGTGCCTGTAGATGTGGGCAGCCATATAGTTAAACTGCTAGACCAGGCAAGCCTTGAAATCATTTCCGGGGCAGGGCACGCCCCGTTTATATCTCATCCTGTCGAGTTCACTCAGGTTATAAATTCCTTTATTGAAGCAGGCGTGTCTGAATGAACGATATAGAACATCCAGTTTATGAGATTGACAAGCGACAAGTGCGCCGCTCGTTTGAGCAGGCAGTCGAAAGCTATGACCAGGCAGCTGTACTTCAGAAGGAAGTAAATGACCGTTTGATTGAGCGTCTGGATTATATTCGGATGCAGCCTGAGGTGATTATTGATATTGGCACAGGTACGGGCTTTGGTCTGTCTGCATTAGCTGGAAAATATCCTGAATCAGAAATAATTGGTCTTGATTTATCGGAGGGAATGTTAAAAAAGGCACATGCCAGTATCTCGGATAAAAGTAGTGATGTTGATGCATCTAAAATAAAGATGATTTGTGCAGATGCGGAAGAGTTGCCTCTGAAGGAAAATAGTTGTGACCTGATATTTTCTAACCTGACTCTGCAGTGGTGTAATGATCTGAATAATACCTTTAAGGAATTTTCCAGGGTATTAAAACCCGGTGGCTTATTATTGTTTACAAGTTTTGGCCCGGATACCTTGATTGAATTACGTAGTAGCTGGTCTGCAGTTGATGATTATCAACATGTCAGTGGCTTTATAGACATGCATCATGTTGGCGATGCGTTGTTAAACGCAGGTCTGGCAGATCCGGTAATGGATACAGAGAACTTTACACTAACGTATCCGGACGCATACAAACTAATGAAGGACCTGAAAGCAGTTGGTGCCAGAAATGCTGTATATGGTCGCAATCATTCGCTAACCGGTAAGCAGCATTTGAAGGCAATGATAGAGGAGTATGAAAAATATCGGTGTGACGGTGTACTGCCGGCTACCTATGAAGTTGTATATGGACATGCATGGGCACCTGACTCGGGAAATCAGAATGAATCAGTGAATGTGCCGTTTAATACATGAATTTAACGTTTCTAATAAGCAGTATATTTTTTGCGACCGTTTGATTTACCTGTCAGGGAAAGTTTATCT
>DAOWEP010000045.1 GCA_030638455.1 Gammaproteobacteria bacterium | reverse complement strand
TAATCGCACGACGCAAGTTACGTATGCAGAACAATGCCCATACCCTGGACGATCTGCGTATCCCGCCAGCTAACCGGCTGGAAGCACTGAGAGGAAAACGTAAAAGCCAATACAGTATTCGAATTAACGATCAATGGCGTATCTGTTTTGTTTGGTCGGATGCTAACGCACATTATGTCGAGATTGTTGATTATCACTAGGAGCTATTTTTTATGAAAAAACTACCCAACATACATCCTGGTGAAGTCCTGCTGGAAGAGTTCCTCAAGCCACTGGATATCAGCCAGAACAAGTTAGCACGCGCAATGGGTGTACCGCCGCGTCGAATCAATGAGATCGTTCACGGCAAACGTGCAGTCAGCGCAGATACTGCCATTCGTCTCGCTCGTGCACTAGGTACATCAGAACAGTTCTGGATGGGTATGCAAGCTGATTACGATCTGGAAGAAGCACGGAAAGTAGCTCAGAACGAGCTAAAGAAGGTCGAAAATATCGCTGCATAGTATGAAGATGTTTTTCGTCTGTTCATGTGGACAACCGAAAAAACTGAGCCATACTGTAAATAGAAGCATTCTTACAGGGAGGTATCCATATGCTGAACGATATATTGAAAGAGCACTTCGATGCTTTTATAAAATCACGAGGAATCCAGATCAAAAGCATAATGCCGAAAGAAATGCCGGCATGGTGCCAGAAGATTTTAATATTTCCAGAAATACCGCAGCATGTGGCAGGCTATGTCGATACCGAGCAGGATGGCCTTCTTCTGGTATTTGTTCATCAGTCAGCATTCAAGGAGCCGACATTTTCAATGTCAGTATACGAAAAAGACAAGAATCCAGAAATAGATTTATATGCGAATGTCAAAGGCGATTGGATAAAAGCTCCGGATTTGAGACTAAGCTAGAAACAGCACCAGGCACAACCATGTACTCGCGCTGGTCGGCAATAATGACATGTAAGTAAGTGAACGGACTTCATCGAACGTTCGGTCTATGGTAGCTTCAGTTCCGAATGGTCTGGGTAGTAACTTCAAGTAAAGCAGCAGTTTTCTGAACGGAATTGCCTAATATCTTCTATCTTAAGGTATAGAAATCCACGCTAATCGCCTGATCCTGCAAAACCAGACTCATTATCAACAAATTGCCTTATATCCTGACTGAGCACTAACTACCCACCGTATTTAACATAATATATATTATGCGCACTAGATGGTATTCATATATCCATGAGCTCCTCCAGCCTGAACCAGGACTGTAGTAGTAACCGCCTTGAATCGATACATCTGATAACCTACTGATATTGATCTCATTATGCTAATTTCTCATTATCAAAGGCTGTTTTTCTCTTGCATCTAATTTGACTGGAGTCAGCTTATAAACAGGGACAATTACTAATAAAACCGTATATTAGCTATTGTTTGTGGAGTAAGATCGACTTAAGCGCTTTTTTAATTTTTCCCCTTATTAATAGTTAGCTTGCCCGCGTTATTCGTTTATATGCTGCTATTTATAACGCGGGAATCTATTCATTAAAAATATCAGCATTATGAGAAAGTCGGAATTAGAAGCATTCAAGATTGCCATGGATCAACATTCGATTGTTAGCATGGCTGATGCTGATGGAATCATCACTTACGTGAATGATAATTTCGTTAATACATGCGGGTACAGTAGAGATGAATTATTAGGTTCAACCCACAACATAACTGATTCCGGTTATCACTCAAAAGAATTCTTTGAAGTATTATGGTCAACAATTTCGCAAGGAAATGTCTGGCATGGTGAGTTACGAAACCAGAGGAAAGACGGTAGTTGCTATTGGGTTGAAGCAAGCATTGTTCCCTTCATGGATGAAAATAATAAACCGGATCAATATATTTCTATATACACCAACACCACCAGGCTTAAAACACTGGATCAAAAACTGGGCGACCACTCTGCCCTGCTGAGCATGTTGCGTGAGGCAATATTAGACTTTGTTGAGCAGGTGCAGCTGAATAAAACAGCGCCCTTCATGCTGAACAAGCTTATGGAGATAACAAAAAGTTGTTGCGGATTTATTGGCGAAGTACATCAAAAAGAAAATGGAGAGTATAGTGTAACTACATTTACAAGCTGTCACAAAGATAATCAGAGCAAAACGAATGCACCTCCTGGTATGGATAGTTATATATATGAAATACTGAACAGTAGAAATGTAGTAATCAAAAATGAGGCCATAGATAAACCTGAAAAAGCGGGAATGGTTACGTCTTGTTCATCACTTGGTAATTTCCTGGGGGTGCCGATTTTTTATGGGAGTGAGCTAGTAGGTGTTTATGGTCTTGCAGACAGGCATGATGGGTATAACATGGAGTTGGTCAAATTTATTGAGCCTTTTAATGCAACATATAGCGTATTGATTCATGCAATGCGTAGCTATACATCCCAGGCAAAAACACATGAAGATTTCATACAGGCCAAACAGGAAGCGGAAGCAGCTAATCAGGCCAAGTCTAAATTTTTGTCCCGGATGAGTCATGAACTCCGTACACCCCTGAATGCTATTATGGGGTTTACAGAACTGCTACTCCTGGATGACCAGGCTTCATTGAAGCCAGACCAATTTGAAAATATCAGGATAGTAAATGATGCCGGGAAACACCTGCTTGAGTTAGTTAATGAAGTGCTAGATCTTTCTCATATTGAATCAGGGAAAATTAGTATTGCAGTAGAACCCGTAAGCTTGTTCAGCATTATAAAAAACAGCATTGGGATGGTCTCTTCGCTGGCTAGCGCAAGAAAAATACAGTTGGGAATAGAGAAGACTGATTTGACTGATATTAAGGTGTTGGCAGATCCTCTCCGGCTTACTCAAGTTCTGGTTAATCTTCTCTCAAATGCAATTAAATATGGCAATAGTAATGGACTGGTAACCATCCAGGCTGAACAACAGTTTAATGGCTTCATTAAAATATCAGTTGCTGATGATGGTCCTGGGATATCAAAGGACAAGCAAAGGCAATTATTCCAGCCATTTAATAGACTGGGTGCTGAATATGAAAATATTGAAGGCACAGGTATAGGTCTGGTCATAACCAAGCGACTCATAGAGATGATGGATGGAGAGATTGGCATGGAAAGTGAGATGAATAAAGGGAGTAGTTTCTGGGTTACCATGCCTAATGCATCATTTAAAGAAAATGAATCAGATGTGGGCACATTAACTAAAACTGATACTGATACTGCACGAGATATATCTACGGGCAGGATAACCTTATTGTATATTGAGGATAATCTGGTCAATCTTGATTTAATTGAACGTGCGCTTCTGAACTATCAGGATCTGAAGATGATAAGCGCTAAAACAGGTCAGGAAGGTTTGCAGTTAGCATTGAGCGAAATGCCGGATATTATATTGCTTGATATTCACTTACCTGACATGGATGGTTATGAGTTACTCGACAAAATAAAACAGAATGAAAGCCTGGGTAATGTCCCTGTTCTGGCAGTTAGTACTAACACAAGAGCAGAAGATATCCAGAAAGGACTGGATGCCGGTTTTACGTACTATATTACCAGGCCGATTAATGTTTTTTCCTTTACGAATATCATTGATTCAATTCTGACAAAGGAAAATAGCCATATTCAAAATATAAACTAAAAATTAAGAGACCCAAGACCGTTTAATTATTATTTTACACCCCGCCTTTATCCGTACAGCCTGGACTCATTAGACTAATCACCAGTCTGGCATTACGCCTTTAATCTTCATATGAATACTAAGGAACCTCTGATTAATTCGTGGATTGTTTGCTGATGGCTAAAATCTTCCAGCTCTGTGTTACAAATCTTGGTAATAGCCTGCTATTACCCGCAATTTGTGCCTTGATCCCGAAGATTTTATCTCACCATCAATTCAACCCAGAATTAATCAGAGGTTCCTTGCAATTGAGAACTCAATCACGTCTTTTTCCTGTATGGCTGGTTTATCTGCCTGATTTGCTACTTTTAACGTTACTTTCTGATTTAAGCTACTGTTAAGCTTTCAATTTTTCCGCCGATAACCCATGTATAGGCACAAATTTCTTGTGCGAATATACGATCATACTGGGGACCATGAATTAATGGATCTAGGTATTAAAAAATGGCTAATTAAGGGAATATCATTTTGGCTCACAAAGGAGAGCAAGCATGAGGGTGCGCCTCTATGTGATTACGAGAAGATCTCCTATGAAATTCGGCAGGGAGATGTCCTGCTGATTGAAGGACGAAGCCGTGTTAGCCAGGTAATTAAAACCATTACACAGAGCGCATGGACGCATTCTGCACTTTACATCGGTCGCTTACACGATATCGAAGATACCGAGATTCAGGAGCATGTACAAAAGCATTATAAATGTGACCCAAATGATCAACTGATTATTGAGGCCTTGCTTGGCCACGGAACCATCATTAGACCTTTATCGACTTACAGCAAGGATCATATACGAATATGCCGACCTAAAGGACTTTCCGGTTCTGATGCACAAAAGGTAATTTCATTTGTCTGCACACATCTGGGAACAGATTATGATATTCGCCAGTTGCTGGATCTGGCTCGTTTTATGTTTCCCTATAGTCTGCTCCCCCGCCGCTGGCGTTCCAGTTTATTCCAACGCAATGTCGGAATGCAGACACGTACTGTATGTTCATCTCTGATTGCGGGTGCGTTTGCATCTGTCCACTTTCCGATCCTTCCTGTCATACAACGTACAGAAGATGGAAAAATGAAACTCTACCGCAGGAATTTCCGTCTTTACACACCAAGTGATTTCGACTATTCACCCTACTTCGACATCATCAAGTATCCGTATCTGGGCCTGGAAGATATGGGCATATATCGACAATTGCCGTGGGACAAGGATGGCATTATATGCAACGATGAAAACGATTGCTTTATCCCGGATGGTCAAACCTATCAGGGTGAAATGGATCGCAGGAGTTCCGATAATGGGAAATTTAGTCCAGCAGGCCAGCAGGACTCAGAGAAGCAATCAGAAAATACTATAAGTTTTGAAGAAAGAGAATCAGCCGTTAATTTGAACTTACTGGATCAGTACCCAAAAAAACAAAGTAAATAGTTTGACTGGATATCAGGAAAAAATAATATGACGTGTTTGTTTTCGATATTACTGACAGCAGGAATCATCTGGACATTTTTATACTTCCGGGTTCAGTTGCTCGTATGGACCGCCAGTATTGCAGTGGCGCTCGGAGCCTGGACAAACTGGGTTGACACATCAAGGCCAGGCCAGACCTTGAGCTGGATCTTTTTTCTGGCGCTGTTTATACCGATCGTAATCCTTCCGCTTAGAAGAAAACTGATCAGCTGTCATATTTTCAGGTTATTCAAAAGTATTTTACCTACCATGTCTTCAACCGAGCAGGAAGCACTGGAGGCAGGAACAGTGTGGTGGGATGGTGATCTCTTCAGCGGAACACCAGATTGGAACAAGCTACTCAATTATCCTGCTCCCATACTTACCAACGAGGAACAGGCATTCCTGGATGGCCCGGTAGAAGAGTTCTGTGGAATGTTAAACGATTGGGAAATTACCCATAAGGAACAGAACCTGCCGCCAGAGGCATGGCAGTTTTTGAAAGACAAGGGCTTCTTTGGAATGATTATTCCAAAGAAGTATGGTGGCCTGGAATTCTCTGCAATTGCACATTCTGCTGTAGTCATGAAGGTTGCCAGCCGTAGTACAACCGCTGCGGTCACCGTAATGGTGCCAAATTCATTAGGGCCTGCAGAGCTTCTGCTTCATTACGGTACTAAAGAACAGCAGACATATTATTTACCACGTTTGGCGCGGGGTGAAGAAATCCCCTGCTTTGGTCTTACCGGCCCAGAAGCGGGTAGTGACGCAGGCGCAATGCCGGATAAGGGTATTGTTTGCAAGGGTGAGTATGATGGTAAACAGGATGTTCTTGGTATCAGACTTAACTGGGAAAAGCGTTATATCACATTAGGTCCGGTCGCCACCCTGCTGGGTCTGGCATTTAAATTATATGATCCTGATCACTTAATCGGTGACGATGAAGAACGTGGTATTACGGTTGCATTGATTCCAACGAATACTCCGGGCATTGAGATCGGGCGGCGACATTTTCCATTGAATATCCCGTTCCAAAACGGGCCCAACAAGGGCAAGGATGTATTTATCCCGATGGATATGATCATTGGAGGTGTCGATCAGGTTGGACAGGGATGGAGAATGTTAATGGAGTCCCTGGCTGCAGGCCGTTCTATCTCCCTTCCTTCTCTCAGCACCGGGGCAGGAAAACTGGCCAGTCGTGCAACCGGTGGATATGCACGCGTACGCAAACAGTTCAAGACACCTATTGGTCTTTTTGAAGGCGTTGAAGAAAGGCTGGCCAGAATCGCAGCGTATACATACAGACTGGATGCTGCACGCGAAATGACATGCGGCGCAGTGGATATGGGAGAGAAACCATCCGTCGTTTCTGCCATTGCCAAATACAACCTGACCGAGAACATGCGCACAGTAGTGAATGATGCCATGGACATACAGGGAGGCGCAGCCATTTGCCTGGGCCCCCGGAACTTTATCGGACGCATTTATCAGGCCATCCCGATCAGCATCACAGTGGAAGGCGCGAACATACTGACAAGGAGCTTGATCATTTTTGGTCAGGGCGCGATACGTTGCCACCCTTATGTGCTGGAAGAAATGCAGGCCGTCGCAGACCATGATGAAGAAGCTGGTCTGGAAAGATTCGACAAGGCATTTTTTGCACATATCGGCTTTACGATCAGTAATGTTGCGCGCGCATTCTTCCTGGGATTATCAGGCGCACGACTTGTAAAGACGCCCGTATCCGGTCCTGACCGCCGCTATTACCAAAACCTGACACGCATGAGCTCTGCCTTTGCGTTGCTGGCCGATATGTCCATGCTGACCTTAGGTGGGACACTTAAAAGAAAGGAAAAACTATCCGGTCGTCTGGCGGATATGCTGAGTCATTTATATCTGGCTTCTGCCTGTCTGAAGCGGTTTGATGACCAGTCGAGGCCGCCAGAGGACTTACCTTTATTAAAGTGGGCTTGTGAAGATTCACTTTACAGTATTCAGCAGGCCATGGATGAACTGTTGCGTAACTTCCCTGTCCGACTATTTGCTGTGATACTACGTGCTTTAATTTTCCCTTATGGCAAAACATTTAAACGACCCAGTGATGATTTGGGCCAGCAAGCAGCGCGAATTTTATTAAAACCCGGTGCTGCGAGAGATCGTTTGACGGATGGGATATTTATGCCGGAAGACACCTCAGAGCCACTTGGGCGCATTGATGCGGCCCTTGAAATGGTGACCCTTGCAGGCCCTGTTGAAAGAAAATTAAACACGGCGATAAAAGCAGGAAAACTAAAATCAAAATCTAAGAAAGCACGCATTGAAGAGGCAGTCAGTGAAAATATCATTACCAAAGAACAGGCAACACTGGTGCTGGAAGCAGATATTGCTCGAATGGATGTAATTACAGTGGATGACTTTGACCCTGATTTCAAAACCGCCACTGATCATGGTCAGAACAATATCAACAAATAAGAATATCTTTAAGGAGAATCTCTGGTGCAGAAAGACGTTACATATAATGGAAGAAAGGTGTATGTGGTCGATGGCAGTAGAACGCCGCAACTGAAATCCGCTGGCACCCCTGGCCCCTTCAGTGCATCTGACCTTGCCGTCTATGCAGCGCGTTCTTTGCTCGCACGCCAGCCTTTTTCTCCTGATGATCTGGACGAGGTGATTTTTGGTTGTGTTATGCCAAGTCCGGATGAAGTCAATATTGCAAGAATAATTGCCTTGCGTCTGGGTTGTGGTGACAGGGTTCCCGCCTGGACAGTACAGCGAAATTGCGCATCCGGAATGCAGGCGCTGGATTGTGCGGCCCAGAATATTTCCAGTGGGCGTTCTGAGATTGTGCTTGCCGGTGGTACTGAGGTGATGAGCCGTGCACCTATATTGTTCAGCCCGGCAATGGCAAAGTGGTTGGCGGTTTTAAACAGAGCCCGTGGATTTGCGCCTAAACTCGCGGCCATTTCAAAGTTCCGACCTGCCCTTTTAAAACCCGTGATTGGTCTCATCAAAGGTTTGAGTGACCCGGTTGTTGGTTTATCCATGGGCCAAACGGCCGAGAACCTTGTGTACAAATTTCAGCTCACACGTGAACAACTCGATCAATATGCCATGGAAAGTCATCAACGCCTTAGCAAGGCACAGGATGAAGGCTTTTTATCAAATGAAATTGAAGCCATCTATGACAGCAAAGGAAACTGTTATCTGCACGATAATGGTGTACGAAAGGATTCGAACATGGAGGGACTCGCGAAGCTCAAACCTGTCTTTGACAGAGGCTTTGGAAATGTCACGGCAGGCAACAGCGCCCAGATTACGGATGGTGCCAGTTGCCTGATTCTGGCCAGTGAAGATGCCGTCAAAAAATACAAACTACCTGTGCTAGGTACGATAGTAGACAGCCAATGGGCTGGGCTTGATCCTGCGCAAATGGGACTGGGGCCGGTACATGCCATGACACCCTTAATGCAACGTCATAAGATTGATATACAAGATGTTGATTATTGGGAAATAAATGAAGCCTTTGCGGCGCAGGTTCTTGCCTGTACAACGGCGTGGCAAGACGAAGACTATTGCAAAACTGAGCTTGGACTAGACAAGGTAATGGGCGCAATACCACCCGACCGATTAAATATTGATGGTGGAGGCATCAGTCTGGGTCACCCGGTCGGTGCAAGTGGTGCCCGCATTGTGTTGCATTTGTTGCATGTACTGGAACGCAACCAGGCAAAACGTGGTGTGGCCAGCCTCTGTATCGGAGGTGGTCAGGGCGGAGCGATGTTACTGGAAAGGGAGAACGCTGATGGATAAGGTTGGGGATCAGCAAATGAAACATTGGCGACTTGAAGTTGATGATGAAAATATCGCCTGGCTAACGCTGGACTATGCAGACGCCTCCACTAATGTGCTTTCTTCTTCTGTTATGGAAGAGCTTGGTGTAATCCTGGCTGATATTATACAAACGCCTCCTGCTGCACTTGTTATCCAGTCAGGGAAAAAGAGCGGCTTTATTGCGGGTGCAGATGTCAGCGAATTTGGCAGTTTGTGTGATGGTGACAGGGCATTCAAATATATTCGTGAGTCACAGGAAACCCTCTATCAATTAGAATCATTTCACTTCCCGACCATTGCTGTGATTTCCGGTTTTTGTATGGGTGGCGGACTGGAGCTTGCTCTCGCCTGTCGTTACCGCATAGCAGAAGACATCCCCTCTACAAGGCTGGGTCTACCAGAAGTCCGCCTGGGAATACACCCAGGATTTGGCGGTTCCGTACGCTTGCCTCCATTAGTCGGTACAGTGACAGCCATGGATATGATCCTAACGGGTCGATCAGTCAGTGCATCGGCGGCCAGAAAAATTGGGTTGGTCAATTATTCAGTACCAGGACGCCATCTTGTGAATGCGGTTCACAAACTGATTGCATCTCCACCCAAAAAACAAAAACCAGCATTCCTGAAAAGATTGCCGTCACACAGGCTGATCCGGCCATTACTGGCTAAATATTTGCGCAAGAAAGTTGCTGTAAAGGCACCGGAGCATCACTACCCTTCTCCCTATGCATTGATAGACCTGTGGCTCCATCATGCCGATGACCCTGAGACCATGATGGAGGAAGAGGCGCGTTCTCTGGCACGCATGCTCGTGCGTGAGAGCGCGCAAAACCTGATCCGGGTATTCTTCCTGCAATCTACGCTAAAGGGACTGGGTAAAGGCACAGATTTCAAGGCAAAGAATGTACATGTAATCGGTGCTGGCACCATGGGTGGAGATATCGCGGCCTGGTGTGCATTAAGAGGCCTTAACGTAAGTTTGCAGGACCGTACACCGGAAAGCATTGCGCCCGCCATGAAAAGGGCTTACAAGCTTTTCAAGAAGAAACTCAAAAAACCCAGACTGGTGCAGGAGGCGTTTGACCGTCTAATGCCAGATACACAAGGGCTGGGAGTCAAACGTGCAGATGTAATTATAGAAGCCATCTTTGAAGACCTGAAAGTGAAACAGGAGCTCTATCAAAAGATTGAGCCTCAAATGAAAGAAGGCGCACTACTGGCTACCAATACCTCCAGCATACCTCTGGAAGAATTGGCAGTAGTACTAAAAGACCCATCACGGCTGGTTGGTTTACATTTCTTTAATCCCGTTGCCATGATGCAACTGGTAGAGGTAGTAAAAGGAAAAGACACGGATGATGAAGTCGTACGTAAGGCGGCGGCCTTTACAGGAAAAATAAACCGTCTGCCTCTCCGAGTTAAAAGCACCCCCGGTTTTCTGGTAAACAGGATTCTCATGCCCTACCTGATGGAGGCCGTTGTCATGGTGGGTGAAGGCATAGAGCCTGCCCGTATTGACCAGGCGGCGCTGAATTTTGGCATGCCCATGGGACCAATAGAGCTGGCCGATACCGTGGGTCTGGATATATGTCTCTCCGTGGCCGAAATACTGTCCAGCCATCTTGGTGGGAAGGTTCCTGATGTTTTGAGAGACAGGGTATCGACAGGAAATCTGGGCAAAAAATCGGGTCGTGGTTTTTATGAATACAGGAAAGGAAAAGCCGTTAAACCCAAGCAGGACAGCAATGACAGGTTACCGGAAGACCTGCAGGACCGGCTGATTTTCAGGTTATTGAATGAAAGTGCGGCCTGTCTACGTGAAGGGGTTGTGGAAGATACAGACCAACTGGATGCAGGCATTATCTTTGGTACCGGTTTTGCGCCCTTCCGTGGCGGCCCAATGCATTATGTTAAGGCCAAAGGACTGGAAGATCAGATAAAGCGTCTGGAATTTCTTGAACAGACATACGGGGAACGGTTCAGGAAGGACGAGGGATGGGATCAGTTGCGTGATCAAATTATAGAATCATGAGTCACCCACAGGATTACATCGATTTAGAATCAGCAGGTGGCCTGTATGCGCTGTTCTGTGAGCGGGTAAAACGCACACCAGAAGCAACTGCATACCGCTATTTTGATCAAAAGACTCATACCTGGTGTGACAGCAGCTGGAAGGAAATGGCTGAAAGCGTATGTCGATGGAGAGAAGCATTAGCACAGGAGGCATTTAAGCCGGGTGACCGGGTCGCCATCATGCTCCGAAATTGCCGTGAATGGGTGATGATGGATCAGGCGGCGTTGAGTCTGGGCCTGGTAACCGTCCCGTTATTTACTGATGATCGCGCTGAAAATGTTGCTTATATACTTAAGAATGCCAACGTAAAACTATTATTGATCGAGGGTGCGGATCATTGGCAACGGCTTTATCCGGTACATGACGGACTTGGCGATGTAACCAGGATCATCACGCTGGATTCAATGATCGGACAACCCCATGATCCGCGCCTTAGATGGGTGAATGACTGGCTACCAGAGTCTTCATCAAGCGAAGGAATTGAACTGCCAGTGAGTGATGTAGATGCTGACGATCTGGCCACGATTATCTATACATCCGGCACCACCGGAAAGCCCAAGGGCGTAATGCTGAGCCACCGGAATATCCTGTCTGATGCCTGGAGCGGATTGCAAAGCATAGATGTATATCAGGATGACCTGTTTTTATCCTTCCTGCCACTTTCCCATGCACTGGAACGCACGGTTGGTTATTACATACCGGTAATGAGTGGGGCTACAGTAGCATACGCACGTTCAATCAATGATCTTGCCGATGATCTCATTACCATACGTCCGACTGTTATAATTTCAGTCCCCAGGGTGTTTGAAAGGGTCTATAACAAAATTCATACGCAACTGGAAATGAAGTCACCATTTGCAAAAAAACTTTTCCTTAGGGCTGTCAGCACAGGCTGGGAGTCTTTTCTTTATAAACAAAAGAGAGGTGGATGGAGCAAACGCTTTTTGCTTAAACCCGTTCTTGACATGCTGGTTTCGAAAAAGGTTTTAAACAAACTGGGTGGGAGAATGAGGTTTGCAATATGTGGTGGTGCGGCCCTGCCCTTTTCTGTAGCCAAAATGTTTATTGGGCTGGGTCTGGATATTATTCAGGGATATGGGCTAACAGAAAGCAGCCCGATAATCAGTGTAAACAAGGTTAGCAATAATGACCCTGAAAGCGTTGGCGAACCATTGGCAGGTGTTGAAGTAAAACTGGGTGAAAACGATGAGCTGATGGTCAGGGGTGATCCCGTTATGAAGGGATACTGGAATAACACCGAGGCCACAAACGACATCATTGACCGGGATGGCTGGCTGCATACCGGGGACCAGGTACGTATTCAGGACAAACGAATCTATATAACCGGGCGCATCAAGGAAATTATCGTACTGGCAAATGGAGAGAAAGTACCACCAAACGATATGGAGGCCGCTATCCTGATGGATCCATTATTTGACCAGGTACTGGTAGCAGGAGAAGCAAGGCCCTATCTGGTTGCTCTGGTTGTTTTAAACCATGACATATGGACCAAACTGGCAGTCAATAAGGGGCTTCCAGAAAGACCATCTGGACTCAATGTAGAAGTTGAAAAGTTACTGTTAGAGAAGATTTCTCACCTCACCAGTGAATTCCCGGGCTATGCCAGGATCAACCGTATAGCCGTCAGCCCTCATCCCTGGACGATAGATGAGGGCCTGATTACGCCTACATTAAAACTGCGCCGTAATCATATACAAAAGCAATATACTGATTTAATCGAGATTCTGTATCTTGGGCACTAGAATAGCGCACAAGAAATCCATATTTATTTAAGGTAACTTATCCGCATATAATAGCCATCGAAATTGAGCTGTTAATATGGATCATTACAAACTGGTCTGAAAATTAATCGGGGAAAAGCTTCAAAATGTATAGAGACTTCTACGGGTTTAGCGATAAACCATTCACCTTGCTTATCAATCCACAGTTTTTTTATTTAAGCGAAACACACAAGAAAATCCTGGATGCCCTGAAGCAGGCTATCGAAATACGTAATTTTCTATGCGTGTTAACTGGTGAAATAGGAGTTGGAAAATCAGCGCTCACTCGATATTTTCTTGATAACCTAGAAGATAACTATACAGCAGGGCTAGTAAACACTACCAATCTTACAGCTGATAATTTTATTGCAAGATTGCTGGAGGCATATAACCAGCCCTCTTCAGGAAGCACTGACCAACTTACCAAATCATTCAGTCAATTCGTATCGGTAGAAAAATCGAAAAATAATCACCCGGTTCTGATTATTGATGATTGCCATCAACTCCCTGTTGAAGTCCTGAATATCCTGCATGTGATTATTCGGGAGTTTTCTATTATTGGAAAGGAAATTACTACAATTCTCGTAGGTGAGCCAGCACTGCGTGAGAAACTTTCCCGGAAAAACCTAGAATACCTTTCACAGCATATCGATACAAACTGCGAACTTAAGCCATTATCGAAGGATGAAACTGCTGCTTATATCCACTACCAGAATGAAGTTGCCGGAGTAGAGCCCGGTTTATTTGATGATGGCGCCTGTAAAGCAATTTACGAGCACACAAAAGGCACGCCACGATCAATAAATCTGCTATGTGATAGTGCGCTTGTGTACGGATTCCTGGATGAGGGAAATACAATAACGGAAAAGATGGTCAGGCAGGTAATAAGTGATAAAAAAGAAGGAAAACTATTGCCTAATCTGCTTAGGGCCGAAAAAGTCGCCATGGAAAGAGCACAGCACGCAGAAAAAGATGCAGAAGATGCGTATACCAGGGAAGAAGGGCTGCAGAAATGCAAGGAAGATGAAGCAAGGCTCAAGGCTGAAAAGATTCAGTCAAGTTTAAGGAAGCAACAGGAAGCTAAACGCCAAAGGGATGAGCATGAAAGGAAAACAAAAGAAAAGGAATCGAAAATAAAAACAGAGCTGGAAACAGCCAGGGAAAAGGGGAAACTGGATGCAATCAGACATTCGGCTGAAAAAATCAGCCAACCTGTAAAAACTTCCGTCGAATCGCCAACAAAAGCACCCATTAGAAAATTAGCTATTGGCCTTGTTTTAGTAATGGCAGTAGCAAGTACAGGCTACGTCTTCTTGCCAGGTGATATCAAAACCACTTTATATGAAAGCGTAGTATCTCGAATTACAGCATTTGAAAATAATAATCTGAAACGTAAAGAAGAACTAAAGGTACGTGAAGAAGACCGTGTTGCAACACAAAAGGCGGCACTGGAAGAACAGCAAAGAAGGGCTGCTGAACTTGCAACCAAGCGTGCCGAAGAAAAGGCCCGTGAGGCTGCACTCAGGGTCAGGCAGAAAGAAGACGCACGTAAAAAGATAGAATTAAAGGCCAGGCTGGAACGCGAACGTGCTGCAGCCCTGGCCTTGAAAGCAGAACGTGAAGAGGCTGATGCTAAACGAAAGAAGGAAGTAGAACAGGAAGCCGTCCGTAAGAAAGCGGCAGAAGAACAAGCCCTGAAAAAATATCATGAACAGGAGCTGGAAT
>DAOWEP010000131.1 GCA_030638455.1 Gammaproteobacteria bacterium | reverse complement strand
GACCCTGTCTGTACCGAGAGATAGCCGCCTTCCATATCGAGCTGTCCTTCAAATAAACTGGTATTGGGCTTGTGGCCAATGGCTACAAAGACCCCCATCAGATTAATATCTTTCGTACTGCCATCCTGTGAATTCTTGATTCGCATACCGGTAACGCCGCTATCATCCCCCAGTACTTCGTCCAGAACATGGTTCCATTCAATGCTTACATTTCCTGCTTTTGATTTTTCAATCAACTGGTCTGAGAGGATTTTTTCTGACCTGAACTGGTCGCGTCGGTGTACCACGGTAACATGTTTGGCAATATTGGATAAGTACAGCGCTTCTTCAACGGCAGTATTGCCGCCACCGATAACCGCTACATCCTGGTCTCGGTAGAAAAACCCGTCACAGGTGGCACATGCAGAAACTCCGCGACCTTTAAAGGCCTCTTCAGAGGGAATTCCAAGGTACATAGCGCTGGCACCTGTCGCAATAATCAGGGCATCGCAGGTATAGACGCCGGAATCACCCGTCAGTTTGAATGGGCGTTCACCAAGATCTGCCCTGTTAATATGATCAAAGACGATGTCAACATTAAAGCGCTCTGCGTGTTTGCGCATACGTTCCATCAGCTCAGGCCCCTGAACACCCTCATGATCTCCCGGCCAGTTATCTACCTCTGTGGTGGTGGTTAATTGTCCACCTTGTTCCAGTCCTGTGACCAGAACCGGATCTAAATTTGCGCGTGCTGCATATACAGATGCTGTGTAACCTGCGGGGCCGGAGCCCAGAATAAGAAGTCGGCAGTGTCTGGTTTCGCTCATGATTGTATCCTGATTCTTTTGTTGCTTAAGTTGGTTGATCCAGAAGTTACTATAATTGAAAATGTTATTATGGAATATATGGTATAAAGTTAATCCATTCAGCTTGCCATGGCCATGTTACGGGTAAGGGCTTGCCGTTTATTAGTAAACGCTTATAGTACGTAATGGAGAGTCATGGGTAAAGTCGAATCCTCTTCAAAGAGGCATAGAACAAATAACTAATTCTAAATCATAAGATATCCAGAATATAAAGGTTACATTGATGCGCATTGGTATACCAAAGGAAACAAAGGTTCTGGAAGGGCGAATCGGCCTGGTTCCAGAAGCCTGTTCTGATCTGGTAGCTCAGGGTCACCAGGTATTTGTTCAAAAAGGTGGTGGGTTGCTTAGTGGTTATACAGACGAGCAATACAGGGCAGTTGGGGTGCAAATCATTAAGGAAGCAGCCGAGTTGTTTGATACGGCTGAGATGATTGTGAAGGTTAAAGAGCCTTATGGCCCGGAACTGGATTTGCTGAAAAAGGATCATCTGCTGTTTTGCTATCTGCATCTTGCAGCAAATGCGGAACTAACCAAAAGCCTTCAGAAAACAGGGTTATTGGCAGTTGCGTTTGAAACAGTAGTAGAGGACGGTGCTCTGCCACTGTTGGCACCGATGAGTGATATTGCGGGCAGGCTGGCCGGACAAATTGGTTCAAATTTACTGTATCAACACAATCTGGGCAGGGGTATATTGCTGGGAGGTGTCCCTGCAGCAGAGCGTGGCCATGTGGTGGTGTTAGGAGGAGGTGTTGCCGGAGGTGGTGCTACCCATGTAGTTGCCTCATTGGGTGCAGAAGTAACGGTGTTCGATAAAAATCGTACAAAGCTGGAACAGATGCGCGCTATTGGTAATAATGTAACCGCTCTGTATCCTTATGCCAGCGCAGTTCAAAAGGCCGTGGCTGAGGCGGATTTACTCATCGGTGCAGTATTGATACCGGGTGCAAAGGCCACCCATGTAGTGAGTGCTGAAATGGTGCGGACAATGAAGCCAAACAGTGTCATTATCGATATTTCAGTTGATCAGGGTGGCTGTGTGGAAACAACTCGTCCGACTACCTATGCAGACCCTACCTTTATGTGGGAGCAAGTGCTGCATTTTGGAGTAACCAATATGCCGGGAGCCGTGCCAAGAACGGCTTCTCAATCACTGTCAGCAGCATTGGTTCCTTTTGTGAGTCAATTGGCAAGTGGTGACTGGGAACAGGACGAGAGATTGCAGTCGGGTATAAATGTGCGTGCGGGTGAAATTGTGAACCCATCGGTTGCACAGGCCCTTGCATGATAGTTAATATATAATATAATTAACATCTTATAGTTCTTACTTAGTGTGAATAGTAAGATAAAAAATAACAATTAAATAAAAGAAAAAAGGTAAAAACTGTTGCCCCAGGCACGTATCAAAAAGTCGGATGCCAAACCAATAAGCGCCCATGTGGTGCGTGGTTTGAAAGAAGGCGCGCTGTTTATTTTTACTACCCTTATGATTTATTTTCTGGTGGTGCTGTATAGCTATCATCCGGAAGACCCAGGCTGGACCAATCAGGTTTCAGGCAAACACTTCATTAGTAATGCGGGTGGTGTGATCGGTGCATGGTTTGCCGATGTGCTTTTGCTGTTATTCGGATACCTTGCTTATCTGGTTCCCGTAATGATCGGGTATACAGGCTGGTTGATCTATAAAGGAAGAAACCCGGATGGCACTTTTGATGTGCACAAATTCTGGATGAGATGTGTTGGCTTTCTGCTCACACTGATAAACGGTACAGGTCTTGCCTCATTACACTTTGCCACGTTGCCCGGAAACTTGCCGGACAACAGTTCGGGTGGAGTGTTAGGTAATGTTGTTAGTAATTTCCTGGTAGGCGGGTTTGGACTTCTCGGAGCCACGTTATTTTTACTAACGCTATTTCTTGTCGGGGTTAGTCTGTTCACGGGGTTGTCATGGCTGACCGTAATGGACCATACGGGTAAGTACTCACTGGCGACAGTAAGCTTTCTACGTAACAAATACATCTTGATGCAGGAGTACTATGAAGGAAGGAAGGCCAGGATGGAGCGAGAAGAGGCCGTAGAGGCAGATAAAAAGAGACACGAGACCCGTAAGCCACCAAAGATAGAACCTGTGATCAAAGAGCTTCCATCCAGTGACCGGCTGGAAATGGAACGGCAGGTTTCGTTGTTTGAGTCAGCGCCTGACTCTGAGTTACCTGCACTATCATTGCTGGATATTGCAGAACATTCTGGCAAGGGCTATTCACGTGAGGCACTGGAGGCCATGTCCCGACTGGTGGAAATGAAGTTGCAGGATTTTGGTATAGAAGTAGAAGTGGAGTCTGTACATCCGGGCCCGATTATTACCCGGTTTGAAATTCAGCCAGCAGCGGGCGTAAAGGTCAGCCAGATTACCAATCTGGCCAAGGACCTTGCCCGTGCATTATCTGTGATCAGCTTGAGAGTAGTGGAGGTTATCCCGGGGAAACCAGTTATCGGCATTGAAATCCCGAATGAACATCGTGAGATGATCTACCTGAGTGAGATCCTGCGCTCACAGGAATACGATGCCGCCGTTTCTCCCCTGACGCTGGCCTTAGGTAAAGACATCAGTGGTCACCCGATCGTGGTAGATCTGGCAAAAATGCCGCACCTGCTGGTGGCGGGCACTACCGGTTCCGGAAAATCTGTCGCTGTAAATGCCATGATTCTTAGCCTGCTATACAAGGCAACACCAAATGATGTGCGGCTGATCATGATAGACCCGAAAATGCTGGAGTTGTCTGTATATGAAGGCATCCCGCATCTATTAACGCCTGTCGTTACCGATATGAAGGATGCTGCCAATGCATTACGCTGGTGCGTTGGAGAAATGGAACGTCGTTATAAGCTGATGGCTTCTTTGGGCGTGAGGAATATTGCGGGATACAACCGCAAGGTAAAAGAGGCAGAAGATAAAGGCAAGCCACTGACTGATCCAACCTATAACATAGACGGTCATAGTGATCCCTCACAGCCGCCACCATTGCTGACGCATTTGCCGAGTATCGTCGTCGTTATTGATGAGTTTGCCGATATGATGATGGTCGTGGGTAAAAAGGTGGAAGAGCTTATCGCACGTCTGGCCCAGAAGGCACGCGCATCCGGTGTTCATCTCATTCTTGCAACGCAGCGGCCTTCTGTAAATGTGATTACCGGCCTGATCAAGGCCAATATCCCGGCGCGAATTGCGTTTCAGGTTTCCTCGAAAATAGATTCACGTACCATTCTGGACCAGATGGGTGCGGAGTCCCTGCTTGGGCATGGTGACATGTTATATATGACAGCAGGTAGTGGGGTGCCAATGCGGGTACACGGGGCCTTTGTTTCAGATCAGGAAGTACATCGTGTAGTGGCAGAGATCAAACAGACCGGTGAACCTGATTATCATGAAGACATCGTATCAGAAGAACAGGGTGGGGCCGTGTTGTTGCCGGGAGAGGTAAGCGAGACCGATAGTGAATCAGATCCACTGTACGATGAAGCTGTTCGACTGGTGACAGAAACCCGAAGGGCCTCAATTTCTGCGGTACAGAGACGATTGAAAATCGGCTATAACCGTGCGGCAAGGATGATCGAGTCTATGGAAAGTGCGGGTATCGTAAGTGAGATGCAGTCCAATGGAAGCCGTGAGGTTCTAGTGGCTCCACCCCCTAAAGCTTAACTGCCTAAAGCCTAACCGAAGATAAAAACCAATGAAGTTTAGAAAATACTCGGTGCTATTCTTTATAGCCTTTTTTCCAGGCATTATTTCCGTAACAGCGCATGCAGGCGAGGGGCAGAAATTACTGAATAGTTTTTACAAGGAAGTAAAAAGTATTCGCGCAGATTTCCTGCAAATCCTGTTGGACGATAATGGAGAAATAATCCAGGAGTCCAGCGGCAAGGTGGTCATACTGCGCCCCGATAAGTTTCGTTGGGATTATAAAGAGCCCTTCCCGCAACAGATCATTGCCGACGGTAAAAAGTTCTGGATTTATGACAGTGAGCTGGAGCAGGTGATAGTAAGGTCAGCAGATCAGACAGTGACGGATACGCCTGCATTGATCCTCAGTGGTAAAAAAGCCCTGGATGAAAACTTTATCATCAAGGAAGAGGGTAAACACAAGACGCTGGTGTGGGTGGCCCTGTTACCAAAAACAAGTGATACCGATTTTATGAAAATCCGCATGGCGTTTGACCCGGAACTGGCCGCCATGGAGCTGGAAGACCATTTTGGCCAGATCACGAGGATACTGTTTACCAATGTTGAGAGGAACCCGAAGCTGGATTTGAAGTTGTTTGAGTTTGTGGTTCCTGAGGGAGTTGATGTAGTAGGGGGGTAGGGTTTTTGCCCTTACGGGGAATTGCCGGTGGTAGACCGGCGGCTAGTTACTTTTCTTTACGTCAAAGAAAAGTAACCAAAAGAACGACGCCCGGAATGTCGCACCCTTCGGGTACCCTG
>DAOWEP010000180.1 GCA_030638455.1 Gammaproteobacteria bacterium | reverse complement strand
GCTTTCCTGGTCTGGAAAAGGAAGTCAATATTGAAAGTGGATTAAGTTGTATGAGGGGTTATTTTATTTTTATGCAGATTCCGTATAATCCGGAATAAATTTTATTTGCTAAAAGTTTCAGGGGGTTTTATGAGTAACTATGGATTCAATGTAAAAGTAGATTACAGTTTTGATGATGCGGTTGATCGTGTTACCGAAGAACTGCAAAAAGAAGGCTTTGGTATATTAACAGAGATAGATGTTAAGGCGACCTTAAAGAAAAAGCTGGATATTGATAAGCGTCCATATAAGATTCTCGGTGCATGTAACCCTGTATTGGCGAATCAGGCAATAGATGCAGAGCCTGATATTGGTTTATTGTTGCCATGTAATGTAGTCGTTCGCGAAGATGAGGATGGATCAATTATTGTTGGTTTTATGGATCCAGAAGTAGTGCTGGGCATGGTTCAGCGTGATGAATTGAAAGAGCTAGGAGCTGAGGTTCGTGCACGTTTAAAGCGTGTTAGTGAGGCGTTATAAAAATCCTGTCCGACATTACGTTTTAGCGAATGAAAAGGTAGGGCAGGCAGGTAAGGTTTTCTTATGCTGCTCTGGTTGTGGGAAATAGCAGGCTGTGCATTTCCAGAAACTTGTCGGTTATCTCACATAAGGCAGTATCCAGTACTTCCAGAGACAAACCTGTTGTAGCCCATGTTCTTTCATCCAATGGTGTTATTACTCCACAGCGATTGCTATCTTCATCAATGGAGTTCGCAATATAGTCGGCGATATGGATTGTTGCGACATCCTCTCTATGGTTTTCTGCTAATTCGGGCTCGTGATGATATTTAACAGTTTCTATCAAGGAATCCGGTAATTTCCATTTTTGCAGTAGTGCTGCTCCCACATCTCCATGAGAGAAGCCAATAATTTCCTTTTCTGCAATATATAATGGCGTACCGTCAGACTGCGTGCGTTGCAGGGCTTCATTGGACAGCTCCGGAATGGTCTGGTACATAACCAGGCTGCCAATGTCATGTAGCAGTCCTGCCACAAACAGGCGCTCGGTATTTTTTACGTGTCGTTGCTGGGCCAGAATACGTCCAGCTACTGCACAATATAAGTTATGGCGCCAGTACTTTTCCATATCGATCAGGTCATTATCCATGCCGGAAAAAGTTCTAGTAACGGTCGTTGCCAGTACCAGGTCGCGCAAATCACGGGTGCCAATAATTGTGATTGCTCGTGATATTGTGTCAATGCTGGATGGAAAGTTGTAATAAGGGCTATTTACTATTTTGAGTAATCGTGCGGATAAGGCGGCGTCCTGCTCAATTGCACGCCCAATATCGGAGGCAGAACTACGGGCATCATTAACCAGCTCATTGACCTTGAAAAAGATGTCAGGCAAAGAAGCCAGGCTTCCTGCTTTATCGATTAGTATTTGAATCTTTGTATCTACCAAGCTGACCCCCAACTTTATTTGGATGTGCCGTTTGTACAAGCAATAGTCACTGGGCAAAATTGCGATCCAGTCTCATGTGTATTTAGACGATATTTTTACTAAATCTTAATGTGGCAAATGTATCCCAAATAGCGATGAGGACACAAGAATTAATTATAGGATAAAAGAATACATTTATAGCTGTATTGTGCGAAGAAATCACACTTAATTATTTTTTTATACTAACATAATGCATCTATAGTATAGTAATACTAAATTAGTATCTAATTGATATTTATGGAATAAACTATAATAAACATAGGAAAATGGAAGATAATTATCAAGGACTTTTATTTTTTGATATAAATAGATGATTATGCATGATAATCATCTATGCGCAGACATTCAGTATTTTATGCCGATTCACTTATAGAGAGTTGTTTTTGTGATATTATGATAGGCTTTATATAGATGTTTATACTGATTTTACCAACCTAGTTTTTCGTTAATTACAGGAGTACTGAACATGAAAGTAATATCTGCGCTGATTATATCTTTCGCGCTTATGGGTACCGCTGGTCTGGCACAGGCAGGTGGTGATGCAAAAGCTGGCAAGGCAAGAGCAGGTGCATGTGCCGGATGTCATGGGGCAAAAGGCATTAGTGCTAACCCTATGTGGCCGAATCTAGCAGGACAAAAGGATGCCTATTTAGTTAAACAGATGAAGGCCTTTAAAGATGGAACTCGTAAGGATCCTATGATGGGTCCAATGGCCAAGCCTTTGAGCGATGCAGATATGGCTAATCTGGCTGCTTATTTTAGTAGTTTAAAGTAATAGTAATTTGATAGAAGCTAGTACTAGCCGTTTAAAATATGGCTGGTTACATTAACCTGAACTAATCAGGTTTAGTATGGTTAAAAAACCCCGTATCTGGGAACAGATGCGGGGTTTTTTATGTCTTGATATATAACTTGTGAAACAAAATAAATAGGCAGACAATTCAGATCTTACCAAAAACCATTTTTCTCTACTCTCAATGCCAAACGAAAAGACCATTAATTTATCCATAGACGGTATGAGCTGTGCCGGGTGTGTGGGTACAGTTGAGCAGGCATTGCTATCGGTGTCCGGTGTTCAGGAGGCAGCAGTGAATTTCGCAGAACATACTGCGTCAGTGCAGGGTGATGTAGATGTTGCTGTCTTAATAAAGGCCATAAAAGATTCCGGATATGACGCAGCAGAGCTAATAGGTTCTGAGGATCATGCAGAAAAGGAAGCATCTGAATTCGCGCATTTTAGAAAGCTGTTACGTCAGACTATTGTGGCGAGTGTGCTTGGTGCGCCCTTGTTCATTGGAGGGACGCTTGGCTGGTTGCCAGAAATTGAATCACAATGGGGAATGCAATTCTGGCTGCTTACAGGACTACTAAGTCTTGCGGTATTGATATATTCAGGGGGGCATTTTTATACGGGCGCATGGAAGGCATTCAGAAATCACAATGCAAATATGGATACCCTGATTGCACTCGGCACAGGTACTGCATGGGTATATTCAATGCTTGTAACCATTTTTCCTGGCATTGTGCCAAGCCTGGCACGGCATGCCTATTTTGAGGCTGCAGTAATTATCATTGCCTTGATTAATCTGGGATCTGCACTGGAAATGCGTGCTCGCGGTAAAACCTCCGAGGCCATAAAGCGTTTGATTGGTCTACAGGCCAAAACTGCACGTGTTGTGCGTGATGGAAAAGAAGTGGATATACCGATAGAACAAGTAGGTCTGGGAGAGACGTTGCGAGTACGTCCCGGTGAAAAGATTGCCGTGGATGGTGAAGTAATAGAGGGCCACTCTTCAGTAGATGAATCCATGTTATCAGGAGAGCCATTGCCTGTTGAGAAGCAGTCGGGTAGTGAGGTGGTTGGTGGTACGATCAATAAAACAGGCACCTTTCTTTATAAAGCAATACGGATAGGTAAGGACACTGCACTGGCGCAGATAATTGAGCTGGTTCGCAAGGCTCAGAATGCAAAACCTTCAATCGGTAGACTGGCAGACAAGATAGCAGCAGTTTTTGTTCCAATCGTCCTTATCATTGCAGTATTTACATTCCTTGGCTGGTTTAATTTTGGGCCGGAACCACGAGTTTCCTATATGCTGGTATCAACTATGACAGTTCTTATTATTGCCTGTCCTTGTGCGCTGGGCCTGGCTACACCAATATCTATAATGGTGGGTGTTGGCAAAGCGGCAGAATATGGAATACTGATTCGCAATGGGGAGGCATTGCAGCAGGCAGGAAAGCTGACGACTGTAGTGTTAGATAAAACCGGTACGGTAACAGCAGGGCATCCGGAGGTCACAAGCCTCGTTCCGGTTGATGACTGGACTGATCAACAGTTATTGATGATGGCTGCAAGTATTGAAACAGGTTCGGAACATCCGTTAGCGGAGGCGATTGTCGAGGCAGCACATGAAAAAGGCATGACTCTGTATGAAATCACAGGATTTGAAGCAATTGCCGGGCATGGCGTACGAGCAACAGTTAACCAGAAGGTGGTCTTGTTTGGAAATGAGAGGTTAATGAAGGAATACCAGATTGATCTTGATGACCTGACCAAAAAAGCAAACAGGTTGGCATCACAGGCACAAACCCCAATGTATCTTGCAGTGGATGGCAAGATTGCCGGTATTGTTGCAGTGGCAGATCCGATTAAACCTGATTCAAAGGCGGCAGTTGAGCGTTTGCATTCTATTGGGCTAAAGGTTGTGATGGTCACAGGTGATAATCAGGCTACTGCGGAGGCGGTTGCGCTTCAGGTAGGTATTGACAGCGTCATGGCCGGGGTTTTGCCGCAAGACAAAGAGCATAAGGTTGCTATGTTGCAGGAGCAAGGAGAGATAGTTGGCATGGTAGGGGACGGTATCAATGATGCACCTGCCCTTGCGCGCGCCAATGTAGGTTATGCGATTGGAACTGGCACAGATGTGGCTATAGAAAGCGCAGATATAACCCTGATGCGAGGTTCGCTACATGGTGTGGCAGACGCGATTGCCATCTCAAGGGCAACAGTACGCAATATAAAACAAAACCTGTTTGGTGCCTTTATTTATAACAGTCTGGGGATACCAGTAGCCGCAGGCGTGCTGTTTATTTTTGGCGGGCCGTTGTTAAACCCAATGATCGCCGGTGCCGCGATGGCTATGTCATCGTTGACAGTTGTAAGTAATGCAAATCGTTTAAGACTGTTTAAGGCAAACTAGTACTCCATCAATACTAGCTTGACGGAGCACCATGTTTAGTTTATTTCTTTTTTCTAATTCAAGCAGGTAGATATAAAGAGAGGTTAAAAGACCCTTTTCAGGGCAAGCATGCCAATTACGGTAAAAATAATACTGGGCAATATAGCACTTAGAAACGGGTTGAAGCCGTATACCAGTCCTATCTGATTCAGTGCCTGGTTTAGTAAAAAGAACCCCATGCCTACAAGCACACCAATAAGTATTCGCTGACCAGTGCCCGAGGAGCGTAATGGGCCAAATATAAATGGCATGGCAACCAATAGCATGACCAATACCGACAATGGTGTGACCAGTTTTATCCAGAATGCCAATTCATACCGTCTGGAATCCAGGTTGTTATCTTGCAGGTGTTTTACATATCTATTCAGTGAAATAGCTGACAGGTTTTCAGGTTGAACCGGAAGTACATCCAGTACCTCGGGGTTTAGTAACGAATCCCAGTATGTATTTTCTATTTTCTGTGTGGTTACACCTTTGGTGCTTATCGTGCTTTGACTAATATCCGTGAGCAACCATTTATCATGTTCATATCGGGCAGAGTCTGCCTTTGTGACAGATTGAAGTTCATGATGGTCGTTATATTCATAAATAGTGATGTCTTCGAGCCGTGTGCCGGGCAAGACCTGACGTATATGGACGAATCGGGATCCATCTCTTGCCCAGAAACCATGATCTCCCTGTAGTGAAATAGATTTGGACTGGGCGGCAGCACGCCTTGTCTGTGCCTGCTGTTCTCCAGGTGGGCCTATTACTTCACCCAGAAAGATTGCGATTAACATCAGAATCACACCGGCTTTTATTACCGAAAGTGTAATGCGTCGAACTGAAAGACCAGATGCTCTCATTACAACCAGTTCGCTATTACTGGCAAGTGCACCAAGGCCTAACAGACTTCCAAGTAATACGGAAGTAGGAAACACTTCATAGGCACGGCGCGGCAGGCTAAGTATTACATACTCAGCCGCTTGCCATATGCCAAATGTTTCACTCAGATCACTGAGTTGTCCCAGAAAAGAAAAAAATGCGGCCAGTGAAGCCAGTACCAACAAGGTCATCAGTGAGCTACTGATGACTGTGGTTGCAATGTAGCGATCTAGGATATTCATGTACACACTCTTCGGAGTCGTAGAGTTTCCAGACTCCACCTGACGCCATTGCGCTTAACGAGCAAAATACCAGCAAGTAACAGGATAACTGCATGAACCCACCATATGCCTATAAAAGAAGGTACCTCACCATTAATTGTCCAGCTTTGGGCTACTGCGAGCAGATTGACATAAAAAATATAAATCAGGATTGCGATAAACAATTTTCCATATTGCCCCTTGCGGGGGTCTACTTTTCCGAGCGGTAAGGCCAGCATTGCAAGTAATAGCGCTGAGACTGGCATTGAAAGCCGCCACTGTAGTTCGGCAATATGGCTCAGTTCATCTGAATTCCAGAGCGCTTCAGTAGATAGGGCATTTCGCTGTAGCCCATTGGCAACCATTGTGTTTGGTTTGATCAGTATCCGGTGTTCCTTGAATCTGGTTATCTTATAGTCGGCGCTGCCCGGTGTGCCCTCATACCGGTAACCATCCAGCATGACCAGGTATTGATCTTGAGTGTTTTCTTCCAGTTGTAGTCTGCCATTCTCTGACGTAAGTAATATCGTACGATTATCAGTACGTGTGTGAATGAACATATTTTTCATTAGTGAACGATCCTTGGAAATCTCTTCCACATAAATGATACGTTCATTTGAAGTTCCTTCCCTGAATCGTCCTGCCTTAATGCCTGATACCTCAAGGTTCTTTTGTGCTTCATTCAATACCTTGTCTTCAACTCGCTCAGTCCAGGGTAACGCATACAGCGACAAGCCGGCCAGAATGAGTACGAAAGGAAGCGTTACAAATAGCAAAGGTTTATATAATTGCATAGTCCCTACGCCACAGGCTGTAATGGCAACCATCTCACTATCTCGATACATCCTTCCCTGAACCAGAAGAATGGCCAGAAATAATGATAAGGGCAAAATCAGGGTCAGGTATTTTATGGATTTTAGCGCCATGAGGGTCATGATGATGTCGCTGGGTATTTCTCCGGATGCGGCTTCGGCAAGGAACCCTACCAATAGTTTGCTAAGAAAGATAAGCATCAATACCAATGTCACACCTGATAGTGTTTGCATGACTTCGCGGGCAAGGTATCTATCTAGTATCGTGAACATGTTCTGTATCAGAAGAAATTGAGTATGCGATTTAGGGAATAAAAACAACTTATACCACATCTCCATAGAGTGCAAACAGTCTGATACACTACACTCGGTTAAATACTGTTCTTGTTAGAAAAATATGAGTACTATTCTGCCATGGATCAATTGAGTATAAATTTACTTGGGTTGCTACTTATTGCATTTATTGTATGGTGGTTCTGGTTGTCCAAATCAAAGCCACGCAAGTTGCAGGAAGAGGGCTCAATAGAAATCCTTGTCCAGGATGGTGTATACACGCCTTCACGTATTCAGGTGGCTGTAAGTAAGCCGGTAACTCTGGTTTTCATACGTAAAGACGTAACGCCATGTGCCGAAACGGTATTATTTGATGGTTTTAATATCAGCAAACAACTTCCACTAAATACACCAGTAAAAATAAAAATAACACCAGAAAAAACCGGAGAGTATGCGTTTTCCTGTCAAATGAAGATGTACCAGGGTTCATTGGTTGTAGTGTGAACTGATTGTAGTGTAACAAGAGCAAAAGATTTAAGAGGATTGTGATATGAGTTGGTGGGGGAAAGTGGTTGGTGGCGCCTTTGGTTTTATGCTGGGAGGCCCGTTAGGTGCATTGTTGGGCGTTGCGCTTGGTAGTAATTTTGACCGGGGCATAACCGGTATTATGCAGGATGAAGCCCTGGGTTCTGGTGCTGCAGAGCGGGTTCAGACAGCCTTCTTTACAACGGTTTTCTCAGTCATGGGTTATCTGGCCAAAGCAGACGGTCAGGTAACTCGGGATGAAATAGAAATGGCCCGCGCAATCATGGCGCATATGCGGTTGTCAGAGGCACAAAAAAAGGCCGCGATCGAGCTGTTTAATCAGGGCAAGCAGGATGACTTCCCGCTGGATGAGGTGATTGAACAGTTTCGCAAAGAGTGTCATCGAAGACGTAACCTGATTCAGATGTTCATTGAGATGCTAATTTCAGTTGCAATGGCGGATGGTGTTCTCCACAAGGAAGAAAGGAAGGTATTGCACCATATCGGCGAACAGCTTGGTTTCTCGCGAGCACAGTTTGATCAATTAATTGCTATGGTGCAGGCACAGCAACACTATGCTGGTGGTCGGGCAGGCGTTCAACCAAAAACAACGCTAAAAGATGCCTATGCTGTGTTAGGCGTTAGTAAAGACGTTAGCGATGCAGAAGTAAAAAAATCCTACCGGCGTTTAATGAACCAGCATCATCCAGATAAGCTGGTGGCCAAGGGCTTGCCGGAAGAAATGATGGAACTGGCCAAGGAAAAAACCCAGGAAATAAGGGCAGGTTACGAGCAAATTAAGGAAGCACGGGGTATGAAATAAGTAATTCGTGATTGAGGATTATTTTTTCTTTACCTGACGTCCCGGCGCATGCCGTTTTAGCCATCCACGAATTCGTTTGATCAAGGTATCCTCCTGATGGCTAAAAAGACGATCTGCTCCATCAATTTTGATCTGACGAAATGATACAAAGCCGGCAGAGTTTGTGCCCGGTCTGTTTGCGCGGATAGATTGAGCTAACTTTCTTGTTTCCTTGTTCTTGAAAGCAGATGATGCCCCTCGTTTGGCAGATCGAATACGATCCGGGGCAGAAAGAGTGACTTCAGGACGGTCATTCATACCAAAGATGTCCAGGATCGGGATACGAATTTTTTCCAGCATCAGCAGGATGTTTTGTTCCGGTTTCGATTCGAGCTGTTCCATGCTGATTCCGATATAGGC
>DAOWEP010000084.1 GCA_030638455.1 Gammaproteobacteria bacterium | reverse complement strand
GCAAATTCTTCCTTCAATGATTCAAGGAAGGCTTTAAAGACGGTTTCTATCGGGATCACACGGAATTCTATACCCAGTGCCTCTGCTTCCTGCCGGGCATCATCAATGCTCATATCCGCTGTATAGCGAGAAGGCATGGAAACGGCTTCTACTCTATCCTTGCCTAATGCATCTACCGCCACGGCCAGGGTCAGGGCCGAATCGATACCCCCTGACAAACCGATAACCACTCCTTGAAACCCATTTTTATCCACATAGTCCTTAACACCCAGCACCAGGGCCTTGTAAGCACTCTGTTCAATAGATAAAGGCGTTACGCATTCCCCTGCTACTGGCAGAACCCCTGTGTTGTTAACTTCAAACTCTGTTGAAAATAACCCCTCTTCAAAGGCTGGACAGCGTCTTGTTACCTTACCTTCACCATTCATTACAAAAGAGGCTCCATCAAAAACCAGCTCATCTTGCCCACCGACAAGATTTACATATATTACGGGCACACCACATTCTTCAATACGTTGCCGCACGGCCTCTTCCCTTTCATTTTCCTTGGCCAAATGAAAGGGGGATGCATTGAGGTTTATAATCAACCTGGCTCCTGCCTCTACTGCCTGACGCACAGGCTCTGGACTCCATATATCTTCACATACGGTAAGACCGACCGGTACACCCTTAATATTCACCACGCAGGCATTCGAGCCATGTGTAAAATATCGCCTTTCATCAAATACACTGTAATTGGGCAAATGCTGCTTGTTATAAATGGCAGATATTTCACCCTCCTGGATCAGCGCTGCCGAGTTAAAGGTGCCATCAGCGGTCTGATTAGGATAACCCAGCACCATATCAATCCCTCGAACTTCATGACGCACCTGCTCCAGAGCACGTAGTACCTGCATATGGAAACCCGGTCGTAGCAACAAGTCTTCTGGTGGATAACCGGTCAATGTTAGCTCCGGGAAAATAACCAGATCTGCCTTTAGTTCATCACGGGCCCGGGTAGCAGTCTGTATTACCTGTTCTGCATTCCCCTTCAAATCTCCGACGAGCAGGTTGACCTGCGCCATTACTACTCGAACCGTTTTTTGAATACTTTTACCCAATTCTCACTCTTCCTTTACGTGCTTATTATTCTGTTTTTTAACAATTCTGATAAATCCAGCGGGACATCAGATGGCTATCCAAATATAATGTAGTTTGAAACAAAAAAACCTCTCAGGCAGAATACTATTACCTGTAAATACATGCCAGAAACACGTGCTTACAAGCCCGGTTCTTAATGCCGGGACTGAAACCATAATAATAATAAGACCTTTTCATGATACTTCAGGGAGATAAAAGAGTTCAATGTTCCGCTATTTGCTGATTATTTTGGCTATCTGGGCTGGAATCATGATTTTCAGAAGACTGTATCTACGAAAACATGAAACCCCTGTATCCAGAAAACTGCCCGAACAGAATATGGTACGCTGCACACATTGTGGTGTACATTTTCCTGAAGCTGATGCCATCCGGGATAATAATAAATCATTCTGTTGCGAGGAACATAAACTGGCCTCCAGAAAGTAACTGAGCATGATAAATTCCAATCAATACAAGCTGTCCGAATGACCACACTGCGCAACAATCCTGAACCAGGCAATAGTCCTGAACCTGACAATCTATCAGAATTCGATCACCTGCCTGGCTCAAGGGAATTCCAGACATGGAGGCCTTTGCGTCTGTTAAATTTTTACCGGATGATCCTGTCCGGCCTGTTCGTTGCAATCCACCTCTTTGGCCCTGCTCAGGAAATACTCGGCAAACACAGCCCCTGGCTATTCGAGATAACCAGTATTGCCTATCTTGTCTTCAGTTTTGTCTGCAGCTACACCATAAGGTCCCATCTTCTTCCTTTCCAGCTACAAACCAGCGTTCAGGTATTGACAGACATAGTCGTGCTTACACTACTGATGTATGCCAGTGGCGGCATTACCAGTGGCATTGGTATTCTCATCATAGTAGCCATTGCAGGAGGCAGTATCATTGCTGCTGGTCATTTTGCAATTCTATATGCAGCGGTCGCGACGCTACTGGTACTGGGCGAGCAGCTCTATGTACATTGGACCCATGCATTTCAAACCACTGCTTATACCCAGGCAGGCATTCTGGGGATTACCTTTTTTGCTACAGCCATACTCTCACAGGCACTTGCTCGACGCCTGCGTGAAAGTGAGGCATTGGCAAACAGGCGCGGTGTCGATCTGGCAAATATGGAACACCTAAATGAATATATTATCCATAACCTTACGTCCGGGCTCATCGTTATTGATCATGAAAGTCGTGCCAGACTGGTCAATGAATCAGCCAAACAACTGCTGGCAAACACCTCAATTCAGGATAGACAACCGATTGAAACACTATCCCCTCAGCTTGCGCAACAATTACAGGACTGGTTCAATAACCCGGAATTTACACCACATGGCTTCAGACCTTCAGAGGATGCTGCATACGTATTGCCAAGGTTTACCCGTCTGGGTACAGATGCAAATGCGGGTACATTAATTTTCCTGCAAGATTCATCAAGCCTTAGCCAGCAGTTACAACAAATGAAGTTGGCTTCATTAGGCCGACTGACTGCCAGTATAGCGCATGAAATCAGGAATCCACTGGGGGCTATCAGTCATGCGGCACAGCTACTTGAGGAATCACCGAAACTTGAGAAAGATGATATTCGCCTTACTGAAATCATACAGGATCACTCAAGGCGCATGAACACCATTGTGGAAAATGTCTTGCAACTTTCTCGCCGCGAACAGTCACATCCAAAAGAAATCGTACTGGAAAAATGGCTGGGAAATTTTGTGCATGAATTTTGCCTATCTGAGAATCTGGATCCAGATCGGCTTAGCGTAGAGATACACCCACAAAATACTGTAATCCTTATGGATAGCAATCATTTCCATCAGATACTATGGAACCTGTGCTGCAATGCAATCAAATACGGTTCCCGGAAATCATCTGAATCAAGTATTATATTACGCGGCGGGATCAGCAATGAAACCAAAATGCCGTATCTTGATGTGATTGACTTTGGCCCCGGGGTACAAACAGATCTGACTCAGATAATCTTTGAGCCGTTTCATACCACGAGCACTGAAGGTACAGGGCTGGGACTATATATCGCCAGAGAACTTTGCGAATGCAACAACGCAAGACTCAGTTATGTTGATATCACTACCGCTGGCGGATGTTTTCGCATATCATTTCCCAATCCAGACCGGTTAAATATTTAGATATGTCAATCCAACGAACATTGGTTATTGATGATGAGCCTGATATCCTCGAACTATTAGAGCTAACACTCGGCCGAATGGATATTGACACCAGGTCAGCAGAAAATCTGAAGCAGGCTCGCGACTTATTAGAACAGGAAGAATTTGATCTTTGCCTGACCGACATGCGTCTACCAGATGGAAATGGTATTGATTTGGTAGAACATATCCAGAAAAACTATCCTTCTCTTCCTGTTGCCGTTATTACTGCCTATGGAAATATGGAATTCGCGGTACAGGCCCTCAAGGCAGGGGCATTTGACTTTGTCTCCAAACCCATTGACCT
>DAOWEP010000057.1 GCA_030638455.1 Gammaproteobacteria bacterium | reverse complement strand
TTTGCAAGTTCGTCTACACTGCGCTCACCCTGGGCAATAAACTCCAGTAATTCCAACCGGTTACCATTGCCAAGTGCCTTGCCGATGCGGGCAAACTGGTTGAACAGGTCCTGCTTGAAGTTATTGCTTGACATCATTTTGCTTTCGGCTAGTATTACAGTATTCAAGTAATTAATTGAATAGGTGAGTATAGTTTTATTATAGTCATGTATTCAGGACAAGCAAGTCATCTTAATGGGGCACTGATATGTCTACACTGAATGAATTCATACTCGGCAATGAAAAAGAGATCCGGCTCGGATTTTTTCTGGGCGTCTTTATGCTGGTGGCTATCTGGGAGTTTTTATCACCACGTCGAACCTTGACGGTCTCCAAGGCTCTGCGCTGGGCAAATAATCTTGGGCTGGTTGTACTGAATACGGTGATTTTGAGGTTGATTTTTCCGGCAGCAGCGGTGGGGGTTACAGTTTTTGCAGCTGAGTCTGGTTCAGGTTTGCTGAATTATTATGAGGTACCCTTTGCGGTTGCAGTGATTGTTTCTGTGATTGCAATGGACTTTATTGTTTATCTGCAGCATGTCCTGGTACATGCAGTTCCGGCGCTTTGGCGACTGCACAGGGTGCACCACGCAGACCCGGACTACGACGTAACTACAGGCGCGCGCTTTCATCCTATCGAAATCATCCTGTCCATGCTGATCAAGTTCGCAACCATTATGGTGCTTGGTCCGCCGGTAATTGCCGTAGTACTCTTTGAAGTATTGCTGAATGCAACGGCCATGTTTAATCATGGCAATATAAAGCTTCCATTAGGGCTGGATAGATTGCTACGTCTGATCGTGGTTACGCCAGATATGCATCGAGTGCATCATTCAGTAGAAGATGATGAGGCCAATTGCAATTTTGGGTTCAGTCTGCCCTGGTGGGACAGGTTGTTTGATACCTACCGTGATCAGCCTCGTGCCGGACATGAAGGCATGGCGATAGGCATCCATAAATATAGTGATAGCAAGCAAGTAACATGGTTGCATGGAATGCTTGTATTGCCTTTTGTAGGAAAAATTACCGGTTATGCCATCAACCGTCGTGAGTGGAGTGGTGATAATGAGAAATAAACTCACCCGCCTTGTATTGCTGGTTATTCTGATCGCAGGCATTGCCGCTGTTATTAGCTACCGTGATCAGTTGGATGCCGAATCATTACAGCAATGGCTGCAAGATGCGGGCTCGGCGGCACCGGTTCTGTTTATGCTGATTTATGTAGTGGGCACTGTATTCTTTCTTCCCGGTTCGTTACTCACACTTGTGGGTGGTGCATTATTCGGCCCGGTATTAGGCACCTTTTATAATCTGACAGCCGCTACCATTGGTGCCATGTTGTCTTTTATTGTGGCACGCTATCTGGCCTCCGACTGGGTGGCGAACAAAACTGGCGGTCGAATGAAGCAGCTAATCAATGGTGTCGAAGCTGAGGGCTGGCGTTTTGTCGCCTTTGTTCGTCTGGTTCCCCTGTTTCCATTTAATCTGCTCAATTATGCATTGGGGCTGACTCGTATCAGTTTTACCCAGTACAGCATAGCAACTTACATTTGCATGTTGCCCGGTGCAATTGCCTATACCTATCTGGGCTATATCGGTCGTGAAGCCGCAACCGGTGGTGAGGGACTTGTGCAGAAAGGAATGCTGGCATTAGCGCTGCTGGCAGTGGTGTCATTTCTGCCACGGTTGATTGGCAAGTTGCGGAAGGGTTCCATGATGAGTATTACTGAACTCAAGCAGAAGCTGGATACCGATGAGGATGTGTTGTTATTGGATGTGCGTACACCAGATGACTATAACGGTGAGCAGGGCCATATTGCAGGTTCCATGCTTATTCCACTGGAAGAACTCGAGCAGCGCATAGATGAGTTGAGCGACTATCTTGAAAAGCCTGTGATCACAATTTGTCGTACGGATCGAAAATCCGAGAAGGCAGCCCAGTTGCTGGCCCAAAAAGGATTTGCCGATGTGCATGTGGCCAGGATGGGTATGACTGACTGGATTAAAAATAATTACCCGGTTAATTGAGCATGTGTTATGAGTATATCTCACGCAGAACAAGCTATTTACCACAGGCCAAGAAATTCAGACAGTAGCCGTCAGGATCTTATGCCTGCGCGCTATAGCTTGCTCGTGCAAATTCTCAGCATGGCGGCATTTACCCTGGCCTTTGTTGGTTGGCTTAATGAAACATGGTTGTTCTGGTTTGAAAATCCAATCTGGCTCAACCGCTATACCGAGTACGGCATTATTCTCGGTTTTGGTATCTGGCGCATTATTGCAGAGAGCAACCCTTATACACGCAAACGACTAATGATTCTGGTGTTTGTGGTCACGGTATTCTGGTGGCTGGTTCCCTGGTTGTATCCTGTGTATGAACCCTATGTTGGTTTTCTCTGGGCACAACCGGTATTTCCCTCACTGCACGTCCCGGGCACCATTACTTTCTTCATAATCCTTGGGCTGGTATTTTTATTTGGTCGACGCATCATTTGTGGTTTTGGTTGCCCGTGTGTTGGCATTCGTGAAACCGTTGGTTTTGCCTTTCGAGATCGCACACTGCGTTCCAAATGGACCTGGCGGCTTCGCCACAGCAAATGGGTTTTCTTTAGTGGTTATGTCGGTGTGATGGTGGTTACCCAGTTCCCGCCCAATTCCTGGACGGTAAGCTTTGTCGGAATTTTTTATCTCATCGTTGCCATTACCTATTTTGGAACCTTTTTTATTGCGCCAATCGTAGGCAATCGTTTTTATTGTCGTTATCTTTGTCCTTTTGGAGCCACTTTTGGCCTGCTCAATCATGCCGGTTATTACGGCATTGAAATGGACACAAAAAAATGCGTCGATTGCCAGCGCTGTCAGCAAGTATGCGACATGGGTATCCCGGTATGGGAACAAGGCAAGACGAGCGGGCAAATAACAGCGCTGGAAGACTGTATGGGCTGTGGTCGTTGTGTGGTCTCCTGTCCGACCGATGCACTAGAGATTAAAGATGTACGAAATATATTTAAAAAATCATTGGTACAGAATGCCAGTTATTTATTAAAACAAAAACCTTATCTAGATCCAATGAGGGAAGAAGCAGAAAATAGAAAGCCTGCAGAACGAAAATATGACTGGTCGGAGATCGCAACTACACCTGATCTATTGATGATACAGGAGCAGGCTAGCCGTTGTCTGGACTGCGGATTGCCCGGATGCAGTAATGCATGTCCATTGAATAACCGTATCCCTGAATGGCTGGAACAGGTTGCACATGGCAATATCAAACAGGCTGCAGAAATTGCGCATAGCACCAGTAACCTGCCTGAAATCTGCGGGACGCTTTGTCCCCAGTACAGGCTTTGTGAAGGTTCCTGTACCAAGGCAAAGGAACCAGGCGGTGCAGTTACTATAGGGGCAATTGAACGTTACCTGGCAAACGAGGCATTAAAAAACAACTGGCAACCCGAATATAAAGCCCGGCGTAAGAACAGGAGTATTTATATTATTGGTGCAGGGCCTGCAGGGCTGGCCTGTGCAGATGAACTTAGCAAGGAAGGCTGTAAAGTTACCGTTGTCGACAAGCAAGAGAAGATTGGTGGCCTGATGACTACCGGGGTCCCTCCTTTCAAGCTGGACAAGGGCTTTCTGCTGCGTCGTAAGAAATTGCTGGAACGGCAAGGTATCGTGTTCGAGTTAGGGACAGAAATAAATGAAGCCTTAATGCAAGAAGCACTGAAAAACCATGACGCTGTTTTTCTGGGTACTGGAACCCAGACTTCTCGTGATCTGAAATTACCGGGTCAGGATATTTGTGGTGTTACAGATGCATTGAGTTATTTGCAGCAGGTGAATCGAGACAATGACAGTGCTGTAATGTTAGGCAAACACGTGCTGGTAATTGGTGGCGGTGATAGTGCCATGGATTGTGCTCGTTCTGCTGTTCGCCAGGGGGCAACAGAAGTTACTATTGCTTATAGGGGTAATGAGCAGGCGATGCGTGCTTCACCCAAGGAAAAACAGGCGGCCTGGGAAGAAGGCGTACGCATACGACTGGAATATGCCCCGGTACAGGTGTTAGGCGATGAATATGTTACTGGAGTACTGTTCGATAAGGTCGTTAGTGGACAGGAAACTATCGACTGTGATGCTGTTATTTTCGCTATAGGTCAGGTGAATAAGCCGCAGATATGGATGACCAGACTAGGTATAGAAACGGATCAACGTGGAGTAATCTGCATTGATAAAAATGGAAGAACTTCTCATCCAAAAATATATGCCGGGGGCGATAACACCAATGGCCCGGATCTGGTGGTTACGGCAGTGGCATCTGGCCGCAGGGCCGCCCAGGGCATATTGAATAGTTTCCGGCCCATCCAGCGTATTTTGCAATCATCTTCAATGGTGCATAGTCAAAATAAACCGCTGCCAGTTGCAGTCAGGAATCTGTCATGAAGAGAATATTTATGTATTGTTTGATGATGTTGTTGACATTTCCTGTCTGGGCTCACCACACCAAGGAACACACAATGCTGCAGGAAGATCCCAGCGAGGTTATTGCCGCTACCCAGCAAGGTATAAGCGGGCCGTGGGTATGGTTGATCTGGGTGGGTGTCATAGTATTGCTGGTTCTTGGTATATGGCGTTGGTTGAAAAAGGGTGAATAAAAGGCCGCCTCGCTACGTCTGGATTCCGCTGATTATTGCATTAATTTCCGTGGTGGCGGGGTATTCCTGGGTAAGCTGGAACAAGAGTGGTGGAGGCTCAGGTCTTTATTCCCGGAACTGGTTGCCTGAGTCTGTGTTTGCTTACTGGAATCCCGGTGATTTTTATCAACCAGTGGCATCCGTTGTTGGTGAATTTAAAGGTGAGCAATGTATTGAATGTCATCAGGGCGTAACCCCCGGGATTGTCAATGACTGGCGTAAGTCACGCCATTCACAAGCGGCTCAAGTGGTTTTCTGTAATGATTGTCATGGTAGCGATCATGAACAATTGTCTATGCCCACGCCAGATGTGTGCGGGAGCTGCCACAATAAACAGCACGATCAGTTTGTAGATGAAAAACGCTATGGTTTTCCCAGTCATGCTCTTGCGATGGAGCGGGCGCTGGATGCAAAGCACTTCGTTGATAAACCCAAAGCAGAGGTTACTGCCTGCCTGCAATGTCACTCGGTTGCTACCAAGTGTGATTCCTGTCATACCCGGCACAAATTCAGTGCAGCCGAAGCGCGTCGACCGGAAGCCTGTATTACCTGTCACAGTGGTCCGCCCCATCCTGACGATGAGACCTTTTTCAATTCAAAGCATGGTCAGCTCTATCTGGCAGAAGGGGGAGTATGGGATTGGTCTAAGCCATTAGTAAAAGGGAATTACCCTGCTCCAACGTGTGCATACTGTCATATGGGTGGAGGTAAGCATCAGGTTGCAGATAAGTCAATCTGGAAATTCGGAATCAAGGAAGTTAACCCACTTACATCCGGAAATGAAGTCAAACGTAATCAGTGGGTAGCTTTGTGTAGTGATTGTCATGATGCAGACTGGTCAAGGAAGCAACTGGCCGGACTGGATGCTGAACGAAAGCGGGCCTGGAAAAAACTATATGCAGCGGAAGGTATACTAAAGGATCTACGTTCAAATAATTTATTTTACCCGTCGGCAAAAGATCGACCTCCGTATCCAACAGATTGGCTAGGCAAGGTAATGCCAACCGAACGTATTGGATTCCATGAAGGACAGGCGTCTGCCTTTTATAATGTATCACCCATCGAGCGTGATTATTTTGAAATGTGGTATTTTGACAATCTGAATGCCTATAAGGGGGCGGCGCATGGTGATCCTTCCTTTGTTATGAAGGGCCATGGGGGCATGGACAAGAGCCTTGTTCGCATCAAAAGAAAGGCAGAAAGACTGCGTGAGTTAGAGAAAAATGATGTTATGGATAGTCAGAATGACTTGCATGAAGGTTTATGGAATAGCGGTGAATATACAGAATATAACAAGGA
>DAOWEP010000129.1 GCA_030638455.1 Gammaproteobacteria bacterium | reverse complement strand
TTCTGTCATCGCGGTAACCGGGTTTTTGCGGAAGACTTCAGCTTCATGGAACAGCATTTCCAGCTGTTCGGTAAAGTTATTGATCGAGAAGATACGTGGATTAATGGCCGGTAATCCATGTTCTATGTGGAATTTTTTATAGATAGCCAGTACCAGTTTACGAGCTTGTTCAGAATTTTCTATTACCAACTCGGTTGTTTCCTGTATCCCGTCAAAGAAGGTTTTCATGCCCTTTTTAAGACCACTTGTCGTCCAACTGCCTACCATGCTTTCACGTGTTTTGCCGATCAATACATCCAGGGCTTCCACGCTTAGACTATCGAGCATCGATGTGGCCTGGCGCTGTAGCAGACGGCGGCTGGCCTGAAAACTTTCCACATTTTTCATGTAGGTCGCCTGCTCTTCCCTTGTTTTGGTCATCAGATGCATGATTACATCAGCATTTTTACCACTCAACTGACCAAGCTCCTTGAGCTGTTTGTTAAAATTTTCACGTCTTGTAGTCAGTATCCTCTGTTGGTCTTCAAGTAAGGAACCAAGTTCTGATGTGATATTTTCACGCAGGATCGCTTCTCTGCCAGGCAGGATTTCATTGCTGAGGTAGTCTTCCAGATTCGGTAACTGGCTGCGTTTTAACAGGCCGTCATCCTTCTTGATTTTGGCTAATAACCCTTTTTGTGCTGAAAGCGGGAATATTTGCTCATGGTCAACGCCCAGAGCAGAGGCCGTTTCGTTTATTTGGGCCTTGACGCTGGCCTGGATTGCGGTTTCATCTTTCAGTTCATCCCAAAGGGTATCAATTTTGTTCAGAATTACGGCAATTCCCTTTTTCTGCTTGCTCCTGCGGAAGCCTTCTATGTGGTATTGCCACACATCCAGGTCACTTTTGGTAACACCGGTATCGGCCGCCAGTACAAACAATATTGCCTGTGCGGCTGGTAACAAACTCATGGTTAGTTCTGGTTCATTACCGAGAGCATTCAACCCAGGGGTATCCAGAATAACCAGTCCCTGTTTTAACAGGGGATGAGGGAAGCTGATCAACGCATGACGCCAGACCGGTATATCAATCTCATCGGGTTCCTTGCCCTGCTCTGTAAGGTGTGAATACATTTCCTTACTGTAGAGCCCTAGCTTTTCCGCCTCTTCCACGCTCACTTTTTTGGTGCGTACAACCTCGTGTAAGGCGTTTTCCATCTGGTCAGGAGAGTCTATCTCCAGTGGTATCTGGGTCCAGTTATTTGGTTCCAGTTTATATTCTGCCACGCTGGTATCTTCCAGTCGTGATTCTATCGGCAGTAGGCGGATGTAGGCAGAGTCTTGTTTGCGATCATAGAATAGTTCCGTAGGGCACATAGTAGTGCGCCCCGCCTCTGATGGGAGCAGACGACGATTATAATCGGCAAAGAAAATGGAGTTGATAAGCTCAGTTTTCCCACGTGAAAATTCTGCCACGAAGGCAATATTCAGGCGGTCTTTTTTCAGTGACTCGAGCGTTTCAAAGATACGCAATGAATTTTTACTGTCTTCATCCAGATTCTGGTCATTCAGCCAATGATGAAATTCTTCAATGGCTCCGATTAATTCGGATTTCCATTGATCATAGGCTTCAATTTGGTGCTGAAAATGGTTTGCTTCCGTCATGCGGTTTCCATCATTTTAATAGTTCTTGATAACCCCGGGTAGTGGGGATATGTTTTTTATTGCCGGTATACGCGCTCTTAACTGACTGTATCGACTACTGTGGTAAAGTCTTTAGAAATCATTGGCATGGAGGGGGGGTATTCCCCGATTCAATCAGTGTCTAAGTGACTGATTTACAGGCAAACATGGAATAACCTTCATTTAGATGTGGCTGAAATAGGTGTTGAGACAGAAAATGTGTGGTGTATCACAATTTTGATAGTAGCCGCGCGGTCTTATCCTTGTCAGGGGATGTTATGCGTATACGTTTCTCCCTTCCAGATTCGCCACTTAGCAGCAAGACCTGGGATTTAGCTACCCCGAAATTCTTAGCCAGAAACTTGATCAGCTGGTTATTGGCCTTGCCTTCTTGAGGATGGGCCGAGATTCGTATTTTTATACGGTTATTCTGAATACCCACAATCTCATCCCTGCTGGCGCGTACTTTTTCAAGGTGATATCTTGGAATTCAGCACTCCTGTGGTGTTTCGCGGTAAGGCGCAGTGCGAAGGCAATGGCTAGTCCTTGTCAAGCACTGCAACGCCATTGCGGGACACTACAGGAATGCCCGAAGGGTTGGACTATCAACGCCCATAGCCGTGTTGCGCCTCTTGCAAAGGACTGCGGCCATTCGCTACGAGACGCGCCTTGCCATGAACGTTGACAGATCAACTGAATTCCAAGATATCACCTTGAAAGAGTACTTAGGCTGGAGTTTTACCGACAAGATCAGGCCCTGATCATCCCAGTGGTAAGCAGATTGCGGTGTCATCTGGTTACTTTACACCG
>DAOWEP010000037.1 GCA_030638455.1 Gammaproteobacteria bacterium | reverse complement strand
GTCATCTTCTCCAGCAAATACCACTCGCGCCATGCCCGGGAACGATTGAGACCTGTATAGATATAGCGATCACCCAGTAACGCCGCCATCCACCCGCCCCTGCGATAATGCCGCAATACCAGCTCACCCTGTTCGGTTTGAATAAAACATGCCTGCCCCCTGCCCTGACCAGCACTGGTAACAGGCCCCTGTTGCGCCCAATAACCTGTATCAAACCATTGACTATCGACCCGGCCAGAAAAATCATCGTCAAACAGGATGCTCACATGGTCTGTAGTGATAGTTTTCGGTGTCATTGGATTATCCTAATGTAATACAGGATAATTGTAACCCTTTATGACGCTACCATTCACCACACCACCCGATCGACTATGCATTTTGCGGCTTTCCGCAATCGGGGACATTTGCCATGCCCTGCCAGTGGTTCGGACTATCCAGCACCACTGGCCAAATACCCGGCTGACCTGGATCATCGGTAAAACCGAATATTCACTGGTAAACGACATCCCGGATATTGAATTTATCGTCTTCGACAAATTGTTGGGATGGAAGGCCTACAGTGAACTCCGTAAAAAACTCAAGGGAAGCAGTTTTGATGCCCTGTTACACATGCAAATGTCCCTGCGTGCCAGCCTGATTAGTCTGCTCATAGATACACCCATCAAACTTGGCTTCGACAGGAAACGCGCCAAGGACATGCAGTGGCTGTTTAGCAATCATAAAATCGAGGCGCGATCAAACCAGCATGTAATCGACAGCTTCTTCGGCTTTACCGAGGCGCTGGGTATACAGGAACGTGAATGTCGCTGGGACATACCGATACCAGAAATGGCCGCCACATTTGCAGAACAAAACCTGCCCGGCGACCAACCAACACTGGTCATCAGCCCCTGTTCTAGCATGGCGTACAGAAACTGGAACGCCAAAGGCTATGCCGAGATCGTGGACTACGCGGCCAATAAGCACGACCTTCGCGTAGTACTCACGGGCGGGGCCGAGCTTATCGAACGCAAATATGCAGAACAGATTACGCAACTGGCGCAAAACCCGGTCATTAACCTGATCGGCAAGACCAACCTGAAACAGTTACTGGCAGTATTGCAACGTTCAACTGCACTAATTTCACCCGATGCCGGAACGGCACATCTGGCCACAGCCGTAAATCTGCCTGTGATTGGCCTATATGCTACCACCAACCCGGATCGCGCCAGACCCTATCTATGCAAAGATTATGTAGTCAATAAATATCCGGAAGCAGTGATGGATAAATACCACAAGACTGTAGAAGATATGCCCTGGGGAACCCGTGTGCGCGATGAGGGCACTATGAACAGAATTAGAACGGATGATGTAAAACAGGTGCTAGATAAATTATTGAAGGTATAATGATTGGCGAAATGCACATTAATCTAAACTGGATAAAATAGAAATGTCCTTACTTAAAGAATTAAAAAAACTGGGATTCAAATTAGGCCTTTGCGATGATCCAAGAAGGCAGCAATTTAACAAAATTCCAGACGGGTATTTTTATCGCAATGTATTTAGCCCATGGCATGGAGAAGGCTATGGCCAGTTTGCTCAATATCTTAAAATAGCACAATCGGCTTCTGTTGTTTCATCTGATCGATGCTATATCTTATATGCACTTGCATTACAGGCAAGTAACATTGATGGTCACTGGTACGAATGTGGCGTATACAAAGGCGGGACTGCCAGCATGTTAGCTAGTCTCTTTACTAGAAAAAAGGGACGAGAAGGTAAAAATAATAACAACGCCTTACATCTCTTTGATACTTTTGAAGGAATGCCGGAGACACACCCGGAAAAAGACCTGCATCAACAGGGTGACTTCTCAGACACCTCACTAACTAGCGTGGAGAAACAAGTAGATACTTTCATATCTGATACTTCTATACGTGAATTCCACAAGGGAATTATCCCCCAAACCTTTAAAGGCCTGGAAAATCATCAGATTGCTTTCGCACATATTGATGTTGATATATATCAGGCCATTATTGACTGCTGTGATTTTATTTATCCCCGACTACAACCCGGAGGGATACTGGTCTTTGATGATTATGGATTTGGATCATGCCCTGGCGCACGCGAGGCTGTAGACAAATTCTTTACCGACAAACGAGAAATCCCTCTTGTACTACCTACCGGACAAGCTATTGTATACAAAATGTGTGGCTAGCTTTAGATTGGAAAAATAAAGGTCTGGATAATTTAAAGAGGTTTCTTCATGACCGCCACAAAATTCCCATCCGCATCTTCAAATGGCTCGCTTACCTGATAGTCAACAAAACCTGTCTTACTAACAAACGTACCAAGATTGCCTTCGTCAAACAAATGCAGATGCTCTAGCGGTTTTAATGCGCCCCATTTCTCTACCAGTTGTTTTGCCTGTTCACATCCTGCATCCGGGGTCTGGATTACAAACACCCCCCCAGGTTTTAGTATCTCCAGTACGCCTGCAATGTCGGCTACCGGGTCTTCAAAATGTTCAATTACATCGATGGCGGTGATCAGGTCAAACATATTCGACCGGAAATGATGACGCACATCCTGGAAACGCCCGTTATATATCTGATCCTTGAACTGTTTGTAGGTTTTGCAAAAAGGTGCTGTTAGCTCCGGAACCAGCTCTTCACCATACACATTCCAGCCGAGGTCTGCTGCAGTTGCCAGCAAAAAGCCCTTGTTACAACCGATATCAAGGTAGACACCTGTATCCGCCTGCTCTTCTGACTTTTCTCCTACGAAGGATGACGAAAATTCAAAGATCTGCCTGGCGCGCTCCATGGAATCTTCAAAATGACTGACCTGTGGGAACCTGCGCACAGGTGCCATCAATTTTCTGCGTAGCTCCTTCCAGAAACCACCCGTATAGGCCTTGTACAGGTCTTCGTGATGTTCGGGTTTATTTACATACATCAGGCCACACTGGCCACATCGCACGTATTCGGCCTCATCCACTGTACAATAATAGTTTGTATGTGCATTTGTTTCGCACACAATACAGACTCGCCTGCTCATATCAGCCTTCCAGAAGTGATTAAACCAATGTGTATAAAAGTAGGGTAGAATAACCGTTTATGGCACTAATAATCCAGCACATAGGAAATCACTGCTAAAATGTACACCCTTGGCCTTTGGGGCTTCTCAGCAGACAAACCCGACCACCTTTACCATGATACCGGCGCCACAATCGTCAAAGACGGTGAGGTGATCGCGGCCATCAATGAAGAACGCATGAGCCGCATCAAGGTACTGAACGGTTTTCCGTTCGCATCTATTGAAGAATGCCTGAAAATCGCAGGCATTGAATATAAGGATATTGACCAGGTGGCCATGACAGGCCAGCCGCCTGTGGAAGAAATGCTGGGTAAGCGCAATGCCTTCTGGCAGGAATTCCGACGCGGTGGACACAATCTTTCCACCAAGGTCAGTTTGCTTGGACGTGTGTACCAGTACTGGCGGCGCTCCAAGCCATCTCTTGCACCCAAGTTTCATCACAAGCGCTTGCCGCCAGAAGAAGTACAGGACAAGCCCTTTGAGTGGGTGCCACACCATATCAGCCATGCCACCACCGCATATCTTTGCTCTCCTTTTGAACGTGCAGTAATACTAACGCTGGACGGATCCGATTCTGCCGGTGGCGCAGGCCTTGTGGGCATTGGTGAACCAGATACGGGTATGAAGTTTACTGACTCAGTGCTGGAAACCAACTCACTGGCTCTGGTGTATGCAAAGATCACTGGACTACTTGGCTTTAAGCCCCTGAGACATGAAGGCAAGGTACTCGGGCTAGCGGCCTACGAAGACCCAGCCAAACTACGGCCGGTTTTCGATGCCCGTGGTGGGTGGATAGAAGATGATGGCTGGTGGCATATACCCGGCCTGACACAGGACATCATGCGCCGACGCCCGCCGACATTATCAAAAATATTTGCCGGGCAAAACCGTGAGGCCATAGCAGCCGCATTGCAGGACTTTGTAGAAGAAATGACCTGCCTGAAGGTGCAGCATATTTATCGCACGAACCCGCAATGGCAAGGGCTGCCATTAGTTGTAGCCGGCGGCCTGTTTGCCAATGTAAAACTGAACCAGCGTATTCTGGCGTTGCCCGAGGTCAGCAATATCTATGTGCACCCCAATATGGGTGATGCCGGGCTTGCAACCGGTGCTGCACTCTATGCGGATGCACAAAAAAGAAATGACTGGCGGCCAAAATATATGAAAACCGCATACCTTGGCACCAACATTGATACCAGTGCAGCAACTGCGGCCTGTGCGGCCACTAATATTCAGTGCCAACCTTTCTCGGAGGAATCAGGGGAACAGGAATTAGTCGAAACCGTTGCCAGCGCACTCGCAGAAGGAAAAGTAATCGCCCGCGCGCAGGGCAGCATGGAATACGGCCCGCGCGCATTGGGCAACCGCTCCATCATCGCCAAGGCAGATGACCCCTCCATTAACGACTGGCTTAATAATCAACTAGAACGTTCCGAGTTTATGCCTTTTGCTCCAATGGTAATGGCGGAACATGCAAAAGAATACTTTCCCGATTATAAAGATGAGCATTATGCAGCGCGGTTCATGACCATTACCTATGACGCCAGCGACAAGGCGAAAAAGGAAATACCGGCCGCCATCCATGTAGACGGCACTGCGCGTCCACAGATAGTGTATAAGGAAGACAATCCCGAGATGCACGCCATTTTGAGTGCCTATTACAACAAGACCGGTGTTGCCTCTGTCATCAATACATCATTTAACATGCACGAAGAACCCATTGTACGTACTGCTGAAGAGGCCATCACCGCTGCAAAGCAAGCCAACCTGGGAGGATTAATACTGGGTGGATGCTGGCTGACAAAGGAAGAGCTTCTAAAGGCACCGCTGGAGAAAAGCACTGAAGTCAACAAGGAAACTGATGACTGGCTTGAGGCACAGTAACAAGTTACAACAAATAATTATTCACTGTACCCTCTACCATTTGGAGCCACACCACCACATAACACACCAAACTGTGACGGCTGGTAGACATCTTCCGGCAGCACTTCGTCCACATCAAAATATTGCATATATTGTTCATGCACAAAAAACAGGTTGCCACCAGACAGCTCTGCATACACCAGCTGGTAACCCTTGCTTTTACCTAACTCATAAAGCGAAAGAATACTGGCGCCCTCGCGTGAAGTGCCACTGTATTCAACGGCCTTGTCCTTTTCGACTATATACTTCTGATCCGGCAACATAGTGGAATTATATTCGATCACCACAATCTTTGGGCAAAACTCTGTCAGCGCCTCCCACACATAATAATCAATACTATCGATATCGATTGACAGGATATCAAGATCTTGTGGCACACCGGCATTGCGAAACAGGTCATTAATATTTTCCGTGGTAACAAAAGACTTGATCGTTTCAACCTTGCGATTGTCCTTATACAAATCATGTAACTTGCTGTAGAAGCGCGGGTCTGCCTCTATCAATAATGCCGACCAGCCTTTTTCCTTGATCCAGTAACGGCTGTTGCTCATGCAAATACCATCGTATGCGCCAAACTCTACGATGTAATTACCCACTGAAGAAATCTTGCC
>DAOWEP010000041.1 GCA_030638455.1 Gammaproteobacteria bacterium | reverse complement strand
CTCACAAAATCCGCAGTATATGCACTTGAATAAATCGATGTCATATCTCGTAGTACGTCGTGAACCATCTTCCCTTTCTTCTGAATCAATCGTAATCGCCAGTGCCGGGCAAACTGCCTCACACAATTTACAGGCAATACAACGTTCCTCTCCATTAGGGTAACGACGTAATGCATGCAAACCCCTGAATCTGTTTGACTGGGGGGTTTTTTCCTCCGGGTACTGAATCGTGATCTTTTTCGAGAAAAGATAACGACCTGTCAGGCGCATCCCCTTCAACAGCTCCAGCAACAAAAAACTTTTTGCATAATGTTGTAATTTTCTCATGCCTTATCCGGCCCCTACCACTGCGTTTGTAACGCTTGTAACGTTTGCTGCAGCATTAGTAGTAACTGCCTGCGCAGCATCAGGTGCAAACCAGAGTACTTCACCCACAATTAGCGCCCCAAGCACTGCGATCCAGACCAGCGTGACCGGGATAAATACCTTCCAGCCCAGACGCATGATCTGGTCATAGCGATAACGCGGAAAGGTCGCCCGTATCCATAAAAAGAAAAACATAACGAATACTGTCTTGACCAGGAACCAGATCAGGCCCGGCACCCAAGCAAACATTCCATCTAAAGGTGTTCCCTGGAACGGAGATAACCAGCCACCTAAAAACATTAATCCGGTCAGGGCACTAATCAGAATAATATTGGCATACTCGGCCAGGAAAAATACTGCGAAGGTCATACCCGAATAATCTACATGGAAACCGGCCACGATTTCTGATTCACCTTCCGCGACATCAAAGGGCGCACGATTTGTTTCTGCAACACCAGAAATAAAGTACACCAGGAACAACGGAAACAGCGGCAGCCAGTACCAATTCCAGAACCCGCCGGATTGATGCCTTACGATCTCACCCAGATTCAGACTGCCAGCCGCCATTAACACACCGACCAACGCAAAGCCCATCGCTATTTCATAGGCAACAATTTGTGCAGCGGACCGCATGGCCCCCAGAAATGCATACTTTGAATTTGAGGCCCAGCCAGCAATGATAACGCCATATACACCCACCGATGTAAGTGCCAGTACATACAAAAGGCTCGCGTTAATATCTGCCAGTACAAGGCCATCATCAAATGGAATTACCGCCCATGCCGCAAGTGCAGGTGCTATAGAAAGCATGGGGGCGATGATAAACAAATACCGGTTAGCATTTGTCGGGATAATAATTTCCTTGAACATAAGCTTGACGGCATCCGCAATAGGCTGCCCCAGCCCCCACATGCTAAAACCAAAGAAACCGACACGGTTTGGCCCGATACGCACCTGCATGGCACCAATGACCTTACGCTCCGCATAGGTGAAGTACGCAACAGCACCCATGAGAGGCATCACGATTATCATGATCTTTAAAATGATATAGAGAAAATCAAGTAATGCGTCCATCGTATTTTCAGGGTGGTTACCCTTCTGCCTCCAGCTCTATCTCACCAAACATGGCGCCCAGTTTTGCGCTTTCAGAACTTCCCACCGGCACCCAAACACAGTTGTCTGGAATCCCGTTATCTATCTGCATATCCATACTGACCTCAGCACCATCCTGCCTAACCCGTACACGTTGTGCACCCTGAAGCTTCAGTCGCTGGGACAGCCCAGTATTCAATCGTACTGCCATATCCATTGCATCTGATGTTTTTTGTAAAGAGCCTGCCCTGCGGGTTATTCCATCCACCGAATATATGGAAACACCGGAGACCCTACTAATTCCGTCAGTCTTAACTGGCACATTATGCTTTAACTGGTCCTTACCAGTATTTTCTGTTTTCATCTCGCCAAGCTTGCCCTTTAACTCATCGAGCACTTCTTCAGAGGAAACATATTCAAATCCACCGATATCCAGAAGGTTACCCAGCACACGTAATACCTTCCATGCCGGCCTGGAATCTCCCACCGGCTTGCTGACACCGGTAAAGCTCTGCCAGCTTCCTTCAATATTGACATAGGTACCCGATGTCTCTGTGAATGGCGCAACCGGTAACAATACGTCCGCATATTCAAGCATTGTATCCGTAACAAAAGGTGTGAGCATGACAACAAATTCTGCTCCACCCACTGCCTTTAGTGCCTGCGCCGGATTCCAGCAATCATATTCTGGCTCAAGTGAATGGAGGATATAGGCCTTGAGTGATTGATCAAGCATGGCCAACGCATCAAGACCCGTCTTCTCTGCTGCCTGCCCGACTGCATTACGATGCGGTACAGCCCCAGCCAACCATGCGCCACTACTGTTTGCACCTTCCGTCAGGTAGCCAAGGTTGGCATTGGTTTTTGCTGCGATCAGTTCAGCCAATGCGCGTAACGTTGAGAAACCAGGGCACATTTGGGCCTGTGACCCCAACAGTATGCTCGCTTTATCAGAACCCTGAAGGTGTTCTGCAATGGTCTCGTGACTTGTATTCGGTGATGCATTTTGTAGTACGTT
>DAOWEP010000089.1 GCA_030638455.1 Gammaproteobacteria bacterium | reverse complement strand
TGGGCTGTGATGATGAACGAAAAGGGACACTTTCTATGACTGCAACACGACATTTCTGATCTCCCAACGCAATGGCCAGACTGGCACCGACCATGCCACCGCCGATTATTATGACATCATATTGTTGATGATTATCCATGGAACTATAAATTGAACCTCACGACTTTACGTCTTCACGCCTCACCGGCCATCAGGCTTTCTATTTCATCTACTTCTTTTACCAGACCATCTGTAAGCACATCAGGCCCTTTACGAGTAACCAGCACATCATCCTCTATCCGTATACCTATATCCCACCATTTTTTTGCCACGCCCTTGCTGCCTGATGGAATATAAATCCCCGGCTCTACCGTTAGCACCATACCCGGCTCCAGCACCCTCCATTCTCCATCTAGTTTGTAATCACCAACATCATGCACATCCATGCCCAACCAATGACCGGTACGGTGCATATAAAATCGTTTATAGGCTTCTTCCTTGATCAGCTTTCCTGGCTGTCCCTTGAGTATTCCAAGTTTTACCAGACCTTTGGTAATGACTTTCACGGCCGCCAAATGCGGCTCATTCCAGTGATTACCAACCTCAACTTTGTTAATAGCGGCTTTCTGTGCTGCCAGCACCAGATTGTAGAGATCCCTTTGTGCAGAACTGAATTTTCCGTTCACAGGAAATGTACGTGTAATATCGGATGCATAGCATTCAACCTCTGCCCCTGCGTCTATCAACAACAAATCCCCATCCTGTAATTCAGCATTATTACTTACGTAATGCAGAATACAGGCATTGCTGCCCCCACCCACAATAGAGGTATATGCAGGCTCCGTCCCTTTTTTACGAAAACCGTGTAGAAATTCGGCCTCAACTTCATATTCCATCATTCCCGGCGCACAAACTCGCATGGCCTGCTTATGCGCCTCAATGGAAATCTTTGCGGCCTTACGCATGGCCGATACCTCAGAACGACTTTTGAACAAACGCATGTCATGCAGCAGATGTTCCAGTGAAACAAATTCACCGGGTGGCCGACTACCACTACGGCTATTGCTGCGTATCTGGTTTACCCAACCCAATACCTTCTGATCAAACTCAGGCATGCACCCCATGGTGTAAAACACACGATCACAACCTTCCAGCATTCCTGGCAGGATATCGTCTATATCCGAAATCGGAAACGAGTCATCGGCACCAAAAACCTTACAGGCCCCGTCTTGCCCTGCACGAAAACCATTCCACATTTCCATCTCAGGATCACGCTCACGACAAAAAAGAACATATTCGGCCTGCTTGCGACCCGGCAACAATACAGCAACGGCTTCTGGCTCCGGGAACCCGGTCAGGTATTGAAAATCACTATCTTGCCGGTAGGGATACTCTACGTCCCGATTACGACTTTGCGCTACAGCTGCGGGAATAATAGCTACAGAGCCAGCACCCATCATGCGCATCAACTGTTTTCTGCGTTTGGAAAATTCTTTTGGATTCATATTTAGAACAACCTGTATAGACCGTCTTCCTTCACCTAAACTTTTTGATCCGCTACTCAACTACTGTAATGTAGAGGGACCACGAAGAGGATGCAGCAATTCCTGGATTAACAATACACCCATTCGCACATATTCTATGACTTCAACAAATGATTCAAGATCCTGCTCATCCTCGCTCTCTTCACCTGTTTCAACTTTGGTAATTTCCACAAAATCTGTCAGCAACTCTCTAACTTCATCAGGAAGACTATCTTCAGCATGAGGCGCCCCCATACTGAAGCCCAACAAAAATCCCTCGCACCATTCACTCAATGCCTGGACGTTGTACCTTAAATTCTCTTTATCTTCGGGTAGCAATAATTGAAAGCCCATTTCCGGATCATTCAATTGACCTACCGTATCCTCATACAATTGACCCAGCTGTTCGAGAGATTCCCTGGCCAGCACATCTGACATGTCAAGTTCATTTTCACCCATTACCTGCTCAATCCACACCTTGAGCTCTGCTCTCCCGGCTGAACACAGCATGCCACATAAAATACCATGACTTTCCGAGGCCTCAGCACTGGAATCTACTCTCCTCAGGGCATCTTCAATATCTATAAAATCGACCTTGTTATTCATACTATCATTCCTGTTCCAGCCGGGTAGTACTCCGCCAACATCCCCAATCATTAGTTATCTCAATGAATTACATATCTCTTTAGCCATTTTTTTGTATATGCAGGCTCTATGCTATCATTGCCATCGGCCCAACGAAAATATGATGGCATGAACATCCTGAATCCATCAATACTGGCTTGACGGAGTAATAGATCATGGCAAATAAAAAACAGACACAATCAGCAGACATTGAACTAAATAAACTGGAAAACAGGGTTGAAGACCTGGTTTCTGTAGTCAGCAAACTAAAGGATGAAAATAATTCCCTAAATGCATCCAACTCCCCATCACTGGCAGCAGAACGGTCAAAAGCACAGGAAAAGAATGAAAAGGTAAGAGTCCGCGTTGAGGCCATGATTAGCCGCCTCAAGGCAATGGAGAAATAATATGAGTATGGATAAACCTGTTTCAGTCAAGATCCTGGATAAGGAGTACCTTATTTCGTGCCCGGAAGACGAGCAAGATTCCTTACGTAAAACAGCCAGATTTCTGGATAGCAAAATGAAGGAAATCCGTGAAAGCGGCAAGGTAATTGGCGCTGACAGGATCGCAGTTATGGCCGCCCTGAATATTTCACATGATCTTCTACAAAACAAATCTCAAAAAGATGGTCTAAACAAGACAATGTGCACAAGGATTAAGGCGCTACAGGACAAGATTGAGGTTGCCATAAACAAAGGCAAGCAAATGGAACTGTAGGACTTGCTCTGAACAGATTATTTTTATTAATACGAATTATGGGCGCCGCCTGCGGTGTTCGTCAGTGGTCGGGCACCTCTTGAGCCTAGAAACAAACCCCGGAAGCATTGTTGCTGATGTTGTTGTGCATGTCCGCTACCCGTGGAAAGCCTGATATGTCACAAATGCTCCCACTTGAACCATTGGTTCAAGGGCAAAGACCACAACGGCACAGGCGGGTGGCGCCCTCCCAAACTCCATATTATCCTGCACAGATTGCCGAAAGGCATGTTCAATCAGACAAACACCACACATTACAATGACTGATCGCTCAGCACTCCGAACACACTTGCGCAAGACAAGACGTGAACTCAGCCCGGTCGAACAGGCTGATCATGCAGAAGCCCTTGCTACACACATCAGCACTCACCGGCTCTTTTTCAATAGCCATAGGATTGCCTGTTACTTCCCTGTAGATGGTGAGATTGATCCATACCCCCTACTTTACCGCGCAATAGATATGGGTAAATCTGTTTACCTGCCTGTTTTAGTACCGTTTGGATCTAACCGTCTCTGGTTTGCCCCATACCAGTTAAACTGCAAGATGGCTCTGAACAGGTATGGAATTCCGGAACCACAGGTACCTAAATCAAAATTACTGGATCCCCGATCTCTTGACCTTGTATTGGCGCCCCTGGTTGGTTTCGACAAAAAC
>DAOWEP010000100.1 GCA_030638455.1 Gammaproteobacteria bacterium | reverse complement strand
GGATGGACCGAGCACATAGAGGTTATAGCCCTCCCTTTTTATCCCTACACCAAAGCGGATGGCATCCAGAGCCCTGGCCTGCCCCAGAATGTCGTCCAGGTTACGCAGGTCATCCGTGGTATCGAACGTGAATTGCCCCGGATCACATCGCTTGCAAAGTTCTTCGGCTGTTAATGGTTTGAGCATATTTTTGTTCTATTGTTATCGGCCTTGTAAATAAAGCACAGTGACTATATATTGTTAAGATAGCTGAATGTAATATACATTTATTTGATGTAAATCAGTTAATTATAAATTAACTCGAATGCTTCTTATAAGCTACTTATAGTTGCCGGGTTGCAGTTTTGCTGATGGCTATTAACATGTTAGCAGCATATCTACTTTGTGATAGGTGAAAAGCACATAGTAGTTACGTTAAAATCAGCCAGAACATCATAACCTGTATTCGAGATTGCCTTTATTTGGTGATAGTTAAAGATAGTTAGAAACCGTTAGAGACAGAATGTAATGAGCGCCCTTGCCAACCCTGCCCCTGTTCTGGAAAAGCCGATAGACGATGCTATTCGTAGGGCAGATGATGTAATTTTACAGCAGAGAAATATTAGCGCGGATGAAAAGGCCGAACTGACGACACGCATTAAACAGTTACTGAAGCAACGCAATGCGGTACTGGTTGCGCATTATTACACCTCCGCTGATCTACAGATACTCGCAGACGAGACCGGTGGTTTTGTTTCGGACTCATTGGATATGGCCCGTTTTGGTACGGAACACCCTGCGCAGACGCTGGTGGTGGCCGGTGTGCGATTTATGGGTGAAACCGCCAAGATCCTGAACCCGGAAAAACGGATATTCATGCCAGACCTGAACGCAGAATGCTCTCTGGATATCGGTTGCCCGGCGGATGAGTTCAACGCCTTTTGCGACCAACACCCGGACCGAACCGTAGTGGTCTATGCCAACACCAGCGCCGAGGTCAAGGCCCGGGCCGACTGGGTGGTGACCTCCGGTATTGCGTTAAAGGTTATTCAACATCTGAAGGATCAGGGCAAGAAGATTATCTGGGCACCGGACAAACACCTGGGCAATTATGTTCAGCAACAGACCGGCGCCGACATGTTGTTGTGGCAAGGCTCCTGCGTGATCCATGATGCATTTAAGGCCAGCGCACTCAAAAAATTGATGCAGCAACACCCGGATGCCGCCGTACTGGTGCACCCGGAATCTCCCGAAGATGTGATTGCACTGGCCGATGTGGTCGGCTCCACCACCGGGCTGATCAAGGCGGTTGCAACCATGCCGAACCAGACGTTTATTGTGGCCACCGATAACGGTATTTTCCACAAGATGAAACTGGCTGCGCCGGACAAGACATTGCTTGAGGCCCCGAATGAAGGCGTTGGTGCTACCTGTATCAGTTGTGCGCATTGCCCATGGATGGAAATGAACGGCCTCAAAAACCTGGCTCAGGCGCTGGAAAATGAAACCAATGAAATCCTGATTGAGGAAAATATCCGGAAAAAGGCCTATATTCCTATTAAGCGTTTAATGGATTTTGCGGCTACCCAGACATAGCTTTTAGCAACGGGAAAAGCAACAATAAACGCCGGCTGTTAATAATACAAAATGAGGCCGGGAATATGTTTTCACAAAATCACTTGAGCACCCTTGAGTAACTGGCCAGAAATCTTTGGCCTCCCCCCTGTTGGAGACCCCCAGCTTGTAATACAGCTTTTGTTGTTACTAAAGTTGTTGTTCCTGATTATGGTGGCTAATGGCGCACCTATTCTGATCCGTAATGCATTTACTGACATGCGCTTTAACTGCCCGCTGGATTTTAATGTAAAATTTTTTGATGGACGCCCACTTTTGGGAACATCCAAAACCATTCGTGGCCTGATTGCATCATTACTGCTTACGCCTGCTTTTGCATTACTCGTTGGACTCTCTTTTAAGGCTGGTTTTACGATCGCATTGTTTGCCATGCTTGGGGACAGTTTCTCCAGCTTTATAAAAAGACGCATGAAACAGCATTCCGGCAGTCGGGCGCCTGGGCTAGACCAGATCCCTGAATCACTTTTTCCACTGCTTGCCTTTAATGTGATGATTGCAGACGGGACTGGTAATTCGCATGAACTCCATCTGAACTGGCCCAATATTATGCTGATTGTGCTGGTATTTTTTATTCTGGAATTAGTGCTTTCGAGGGTGCTTTACACTATGAAGATACGGAAGCATCCGTACTAGCACTTTTTCAAGTTCTCTTTCTAGTTAGGTATAATCAGGAATCAGGCGGTGCAGAGTGACCTCTGCCGGGCAATTCAGGCGCGCATCCACAACCGATACACCGGAACCCACCGAAGTATAGCCATTGAGCTGGTGGTAACGCCAGTTACCAGCGCAGACACGTCTTGAACAGTTGGCATTATAGGTAATCGGAATTCCACCCGGCAGACAAATCTGCCCGCCATGGGTGTGGCCACAAAGCATGACATCAAAATCGGCATGGGCGGCCTGTTTGTAGATTTCCGGTGTATGCGCCAGCAGAATAGATACTGCATCCTGAGGAATATCCTGATACGCCTTTTCTATATTATCGGTTCGGTAGTAGTGTGGATCATCTATACCAGCCAGATATATTTTTTGTTCATCCCGCTGGATACAGAAGGATTCATTCAGCAGCATTCTGATATCCATTTTCTCCATACCCGGCACCATGTTGATGCTGTCATGATTCCCCAGCACACCAATGACTTCTTTTTTCAGGAAAGGCCGTACATGCCGAAGTCCATCCAGTGCAGGCTCATAGGGGCCAAGTGTCAGCCCGCGGTAATCACCGGTGAGTACGCAGATATCGTACTCAAGGTTATGTACACGTTCGACAAGTGCCTGCGGTATATGCTCATTCATATCCAGATGCAGGTCACTGATGTGTAATATTGTATAACCGTTGAAGGCTTCCGGCAGGTTTTTTACCGCTATTTCATTGTTCCGACATTGAATCCGTAACGCGTTCCTTTTCCCCAGACCGTACAGGCCACAGATACGCAGGGTATTACGGATAGCAGAATAACTGAACAGCCAGTTTTCAAGATGGAAAAAGTTGCGTCCCTGGCCGAATATTTTTGCCTCCTGATCTGACTCTATTCCCAGGCGCTGCCTGAGATGTAATCTGCTTATCCTTTTTTCAAGATAATCTTTATGCGCCTGTAGTTCTTCTTCATTCATATGCTTACTTACAAAAGACCTGTAAAATGTTTATATACGTTAAGAATACTCCTTATAATAATAGTAGCCGAAATCATTGTATATCGCATGAAACAGAACAATCACCAGAAACAGCGCCAATTGCAGTCATTACATGTCAGGCTTCTTCGACTGTTGATTTCAGGCCCGGGAAGATGGATGCCATCACTTGCTTGCTACTGGGTCTGGCGCTTCTGGACTTCTACTTATCGCTTTACAGCGCCTGCAAGAGAAATCACCTGGCGGAAACAGGCCAAACAGTCATTTATTAAACAACCTGGCTCGCATGAACAAAAAATCTGCGTCTATCAATGGGGTGAAGGCCCCGTCATTTTACTGGTACACGGCTGGAACGGACGTGCTACCCAACTTGCGGCGTCTGTTGATGGACTTGTCGCTGCTGGATACAAGGTCATTGGCTTTGATGCACCTGGTCATGGTCAGTCTGACGGTAACCAAACCCACATTATTGAGGTTTGTGAAATAATGGTAGAACTGAATGAATTATATGGCCCTGTTCACGGGATTATCGCGCATTCCTTTGGCGTACCTTGTAGCGTGCTTGCCTTGAATGAATCGATCAAGCCAGAAAAAATAGTATGTATTAGCTCACCCTTGTCTGTGCACTGGTTACTGGACAAGTTTTGCGAGCACCTGGAATGCCCTGCTTCAGTCAAACAGGCCATCGAACGAAAAATGAAAAAACAGTTTGGAAAAGATATATGGCCACGATTAAAAACCGATGAACTGGCAAAAACACTTACCTGTCCTGCATTAATTATTCATGACCGCAACGACAGCAACATCCCGTGGGAACATGGTCAAACGTTATCTGACCACTGGCCTGACTCACGATTACTATTAACCGACAGGCTCGGACATCGCCGTATCCTGCACAACCCAACTGTAATTAAACAGATCGTTACGTTCTTTTCTGATTAAAAATACAAATGTGTTTGAATTTGTCATGTATCCAGTTAATGCTAAATACGTAAATTTTTATACCCTGACAATCTATATTGTCACTCATATTAATGAATATTATATGCATAATTTTAGGAAAATTGACCTGCATCAATAACACTAGACCCCGCTGTGTTACATTATAACTGTCATATGAAATGACACGGTCGGGAAGGAATCCAGAGCGGGGTAAGTAAACTTAATTACATGCTGTAACAGCATCTAAATGATGAAAAACGCCTAACCCAGGCGCTGACCCAAGGAACCTCAACCGACCGGTAACTTATTTCAAACATATTTTTTATTTCGTTTTCAAAAAAGGACTGATATCGATTATTGTAAATTACCTCCTCCTTTCGTACACAGTCCAGCTGTGTACATCTACTTAACCGGTCTTCTCCCAATTAGACCGGTTTTTTTTATGTACAGGGACGTACTGTATGCCGCGGTGCCAGGATGGCAAGGAGCGGCGATGTTCACGTCTGCATGGATAGCAAAGCTTCCGCATCCTGCTCACGCCCCTTACCTACGTCCATGCAGGCAAGGAGCGGCGTCCTAAATTTTCATTCTTCAACAGGATAAAGAGGAATAGCCCGGGTCTCTTTACAGTCTCCTGATATATCCAGCGTAGACTTAAGTGACAATAACAACTTCTCTGCCGTTTTCCGGTACGCCGTTAACTTGCCACCATAAATCGTGACAATACGAGGATGACCTGGCCGGTCTGGTAGAAAAATAACATCCCTTGGCCGGGTAAACGCAGAACCGGCACCCAGTGGCAGTACCCTCAAACCAGCGAAGGCATCCACAATCTCTTTACCTGTCAACTCAGGGAAATAATGCAATGCTGTTTTAAACAGGTATTGTTTTTCTTCATCCAATGGCATGACATCAGCTGGGTCTCCCTTATACAAGGTTTCTGTGGTACCGATCAGGGTTTTACCTTCCCATGGCATCACAAAAACGGCACGATGATCTATTGGAGACTCAATATAGTAGATACCCTGCTGTACTTTATGGTCAATCAGAATATGCGTCCCTTGTATAAGCTCAACATCCAGCCTGGGTACCTGTGGCTGCACCCGATCCAGCACCTTATTAATCCATGGGCCAGCCGCGTTGACCACTACTTTTGCCTTGCAGTGTTGCAGCCCCCCCTCATTCTCCTGATAGGACAATTGACTGCCCTTATCTTCAAGTTTAATTTCTGTAACCGCTGCAGGGACCTTGACCTCTGCACCTAACTGAATGGCAGACTGAATCACCGCGCGTGTTAAAGCTGCATCATCTGTTTGCGCATCATAATACTGGAATACCTTCTGCAACCCGTTCACATCAAGACCATCCAGCTGGTTCCACTGGTGACGCGGTATTGATTTAAACCGGCTACCGGTACCGAAGCCACCGAGAATAGAATACAGGCTCAGACCGGCTCTTATCTGCCATGGCCTTCTGGAGGTGGTGTCATACAGGGGAAAATAAAAGGGCATCAGCCTTACCAGCTCAGGCGCATTTTTTAATAACAGACTTCTCTCTGTCAGGCATTCGCGCACCAGTGAGAATTGCGCAGTTTCAAGATAGCGAAGACCACCATGGATTAGTTTACTGGAGCGGCTGGAGGTACCAGATGCCATTGAATTTTGTTCCAGCAATAAAATGGATTTGCCACATGCGGCTACAGCCTGAGCAACACTTGCTCCATGAATACCGCCTCCCACAACCACGACATCATAGTCATTTTTCATTTATGTAATCAGACTTTATTGTGTTTAGGGCTGTAATTGTAATATCTGGGACCATTCTTTCATCAACCATTTCTTCCATTAACACCGTTGTTTATATCTTCAAGGGCAAAGCAGCCTTTCTTGCGCAAATCAGAATCCGCCAGCATTTCCTTGATAGCCATGGTTTCAATATACTCCACACCCAGCTCTGCCAGATCCAGCGCGAGTTCCGGGTCTGTCACTTCATACAGCACCCACTGCCATGGACCCACCCATAGGGTCACTACATCTTCAGGAACTTTGGTGTAGTTACAGATAATAAATTCCGGATTAAGCGTATGGGCCTGATCGCAGGCAGCGGCGTCCCATGTTGTTAACACCCAACCAACCGAAAATGTGTATTTTTCCCTGGCATATTCAAGCGCATCGCTGCTATAGGATATGATGGTACAACGCTCTTTTACTGGCTCCAGTACCGCATTCACCTGATCCATTACATACGGTATGCCAAAAGCATTCAGGCTTTCTTCCTTGACCTCAACCATGGCTTTTACCCGTGGCCATTTTTGCATAAGTGCTACGAAATCCTGCAGGCTGGGTATGCTCACCTGGCTAAACTGCTGGCCAAATCTGTCTGGCTCACCTGCACTGAGCAACCGTACTCGCTCAAACTTCATTTGTAATATGTTGCCACTGTCACTTGATGTACGCTCCAGTGTTTCATCGTGAATCAACACCGGAATCCCATCCGCTGTACACTGGATATCTATCTCTACCATACAGGCACCCGCCAGTATCGCCGCCTCAATACCTTCCAGTGTATTTTCAGGGAAATTACTTGCGTAACCTCGATGTGCAACTAGTGTTGGAATTTCCATTTGAGCTTTTTTATTTATCTATACCGGTTGAATATCACCTCATATCGGCATTTAATTCAGCAACTTAACCACACTAATAAAAATAATTCTAGCTTGTTGCCAGCTTCATTAGCTGCTGCCAGCGATGGTATCTCTGTCGAATAGCACCGCCTTCTCCCGGCCGAAATTCATTACCCGTCTGGTGCTCTTTCCATGAGACCTGCTGTCCAGCCAGCAACCACGCAAGGCCGTAGGCGGTAGCCTCTTGCTGGTCTGGCCGGAATACAGTCAGGCCGGATAGATCAGCAAGTCGCTGACAAATTCCATCCTGGGATGCCAGGCCACCACTCACACAAAGCCTGTCTATTGCCGGACCTGTTGCAGACAATTCATCAAGATTAGCCTGAATAAGAAAAAGTATACTCTCTACTACCGCAACGGCTTTTTCAGCTATCCCGCTATCATCCCCACCAACAAACTCTGATGACATGGCTGGCTTCCAGTAAGGAGAACCCACTCCTGAAATACCATTGAGAAAGATATCGGGAAATGAAACCTCATTTAACCAATCCTGTAACTTGCCTTCCAGGTCATTGCAGTGATAGGTATCCGCAAACCAGCTCAGGGCAGTGCCGGCACCATTCACAGTGCCTTCGGACATCCTGACTGTTTCATCAGCATTGGCATACACGACGCTTTCCAATAAACGGCTGGAAGGCCCTGAACCAACATTTATTCTTTGCACAAAGGCACCGCTACCCATGTTGACATAGATCGTTGCCGGATCCGGTTTACCCTGTGCAAACACGGCAGCGGATTGATCCCCGGTAATCATTTCTACCGGGATAGCCCGGTCTTTTAAACTGATGACACCAAAATGATGTTTGGTGTAGACACACTCGGGGAGTGTTTCTACCGGAACAGAAAACATCTGCAGTAATTTTTTGTCCCAATCAAGAGTATGCAGATTCCATAATAAGGTTCTCGATGCGTTGGCTGGATCGACCAGATTTGGCCTGCCTTGCAACAAGCTGAAACTAATATAACTGGACAGGGGCCCAATCAGTAAACGTTTTTCTTTGTATGCCTGCCGGACTGACTCAAGCTTATTCAGGCACCAGTTAATTTTACTTGCGCCATAGTGTGCAGATAAACGTAACCCCGTACTATCCCTTATTTCATCGCTGTGTGACGCCAACCGTTCAATACAATCCCCGGCTCTGCGGTCTTGCCAGCTAATAATCGGACTAAGGGCTTCACCTGTATTTGCATCCCAGCAGACGATGGACGATCTTTGTGTGGCCAGCCCGGCAATAATCTGTGCGTCTTCTGGAATTCTGTTTTCCCGTATTGCCTCTTCTACAACAAGCTCTATTGCCTGTTTGATACTTCGAATAACTTCCTTAGGGGACTGCTCAACCCTGTTCGGCTCATGATAAAAGGTTTCAATAGACTGGGTATTCTGCTCGATTAACTTCCCCTGACAATCATACAACAATGCTCGGCTTGCATGTCCGCCCTGATCAATGGCCAGAAAACATGGTTCGGTTGGGGAGTGGATGGACATTTGTTCTCCTGTCTACTTAAGGAGCCTCTGTTTAAAACTAGGGAATCTCTGATTAATTCTGGGTTGAATTGATGATGAGATAAAATTTTTCAGATCAAGGCACAAATTGCGGGTAATAGCCGGACTATTGCCAAAATGATGTATAGGAATACGAATGTCGTGGGCGCATGGATGCGCAGGAACGTTTGTAACGTAGAGCTGGAAGATTTTAGCCATCAGCAAACAATCCACGCATTAATCAGAGGTTCCTTAAACATCCAGAGAATTATGGGGACTGCTTACTTATTGCCTGCCTTCTTCGTCTCTTTCTTTTCAGTTTTCCTCATGAAAGGAACTACGTACTTCTGGTAATACTTTTTGTACAGGGCATCTCCTGCTATTATTTGTTCTTCCAACATTCGGCTTTTGATTAACTCGCGATTTTTTTGCCCTGCCTCACTCCCCTGGGAAGCAGCCAACTGGCACCATGCGTATGCTTTGACGACATCCTCTGTAACACCCGTACCATTAAAAAATAATACACTGAGATTCAGTTGCGCCTGCAGGTTTCCATTTTTTGCCGCTTTTTTGTACCAAAGAACGGCCTTCTTGAAATCCTGTTTAACACCTGTTCCCCCGTCATACATAAGGGCGATATTGAGCTGAGCCCTTGGATTTTTTCCTGCCCTGGCAGATTTTTCATACCAGGACATAGCCTTGGCAGGGTCTCGCTTCACCCCCTTACCCTGATCATACATTACACCAAGATTAAGCTGGGCCTTTGCGTCACCCTGTGCGGCCGATTTCCTGTACCAATAGAAAGCCTGCGCATAATCCTGTGCGACCCCTTTACCTCCATCATACATAACGGCTAGATTAAACTGAGCCTGGGGGTTACCTTGTTCTGCCAGAATCATCCATTCATAAAATTCATTTGCACTATCCTGTGCATATGAAGGTAAAGTCAAAAACAATAACAAACTTGCCATGAACAAGCGGGATATTGAACGGACTATACCCATACAACTTTCAGGCTTACTACTTTCAGATTTACTAAATGTATGCACAAATTTGGATTTCATATTTTTCACTGCTGTTCATTCATTATGATTATATTGCGTTACAAAACCAGATTCTGAGAACTACCTATAATTGAGTAACCTTTTCAATCTGCTAATACCAATTCAGAAGTACCCTTGTATACACCTTCATTTCTGTTTTTCAACAAAACTCGACTGTTGTTGAAAAGTGTAGACTATAAACATTGCAAATATTCTATAGTGATATTATTAATATAATCATAATCTTATGTAATTATAATAATCTTGTTTATAGATACTGGATGTTCCAGTCTACACCCAGACACCAACTTATTAAGGCTAACGTTATCAAAACAGACAGAAGTGAATAAGTATATTCCCAGTTCAAATGGCAGGACACTCTATCCTGCCATTAAAACATCAACTCTGTATAATCTGAAGTTTAATACTAACCCTGAATATATTCATTGAAGTGAGCCATCCCATAGAAAAGCACGAAGCAGTTTCTCCCGGCAAGAAAAATGAACTCCTGAAAAACTTGTCTGTCATCCTCCCCCGGCACGCTATTCTGTATTTACCGGAGGATCTTCATGTTTATGAATGTGATGGGCTTTCTGCATACCGCCAGACACCATTACTGGTAGTACTACCTGAGAGCACCCTACAGGTGCAACAGGTAATGAAAATATGTAAGCACCTGGCTATACCTGTAGTTGCGCGCGGAGCAGGTACAGGTCTTTCTGGTGGTGCCCTGCCTCTGGGAAATGCGGTATTACTCAGTCTCGCCAAGCTAAGCAATATTATTGAAATTGATGTAGCGAACCGAACCGCATGTGTTGAACCCGGTGTTCGAAACCTTGCGATATCGGAAGCCGCAAAACCCTGTGGCCTTTATTATGCCCCCGATCCATCCTCGCAAATAGCCTGTAGCATTGGCGGTAATGTGGCGGAAAATGCAGGTGGCGTACATTGCCTTAAATATGGACTCACTGTAAACAATATTCTCAAGTTAAAAATGGTAACCACGGATGGAGATTTAATCACGATTGGCAGTAATGCACTGGACAGCCCCGGTTATGACCTGCTTGCCCTGATGACCGGGTCTGAGGGTATGCTGGGCATTATCGTGGAGATTACAGTGAAGCTGTTACCGATCGCCGAAAGTGCGCAGGTACTGCTTGCAAGTTTTAATGAGATACCACAAGCCGGTAATGCTGTAGCCGCTATTATTGGAGCCGGCATCATACCTGCGGGGCTGGAAATGATGGATAAACTGGCCATTAAGGCTGCGGAGGATTTTGTACATGCCGGATACCCAACAGATGCCAACGCAATCCTGCTATGCGAACTGGATGGGAATAGTGAAGAAGTTTCTGAAAAAATATCCGAGGTCGAAAACATTATGCTTGAGCATGGTGCCTGCGATGTACGTATTGCACAAAACGAACAGGAAAGAGAACTTTTCTGGAAGGGACGCAAGGCGGCCTTCCCTGCGGTAGGAAGACTCGCGCCTGACTATTATTGTATGGATGGCACTATCCCCCGCCACCGGCTCTCAGAAGTCCTGCAAACTATTGAAACACTCTCCAGAGAATACGGCCTGCCTGTAGCCAATGTTTTTCATGCGGGAGATGGCAATCTGCACCCGTTAATTCTTTATGATGCCAATAAACCCGGTGAGCTAGAAAAAACTGAGGAGCTGGGCGGTAAAATTCTTGAGTTCTGCGTTGAGGTAGGCGGCACCATAACCGGAGAGCATGGCGTCGGCATAGAAAAAATCAATCAGATGTGCGTACAGTTCACATCCACCGAGCTGCAACAGTTCCATGCAATAAAGCACGCATTTGACCCTGACAGACTGCTCAATCCAGGAAAGGCCGTCCCTACACTTCATCGCTGTGCTGAACTGGGTGCAATGCATGTGCATAACGGGGAACTCCCTTTCCCTGAACTACCAAGATTCTAATATGACTGACAACCTAACCGAATCAATACAGGAGCAGGTGAAGGATGCCTACTATTCTTCCCGCGCCCTGAAAATCATGGGCAACAGCACCAAAGAATTCCTGGGACATCCTGTTTCAGGTGAACCACTCGAAATATCAGGCCATACGGGCATCGTGAACTACGAGCCAACAGAACTGGTCATTACCGCAAGATCTGGCACAACATTAAATCAAATCGAACAGGCCTTGAATGAAAACAACCAAATGCTGGCCTTTGAACCGCCGCACTTTGGGGAGGATGCCACATTGGGTGGCGCCATTGCCTGTGGACTTTCAGGGCCAGGGAGAGCTCGATTTGGTGCCGTTAGAGACTTTGTTCTGGGAACAAGGATAATCAACGGACAGGGCGACCTGCTGCATTTCGGTGGCGAGGTAATGAAAAATGTAGCCGGGTATGACCTGTCACGACTACAGGCCGGTGCAATGGGCACGCTGGGCGTATTGCTTGAAGTCAGCCTGAAGGTACTCCCAAAAGAAGACTATACTCGCACACAGGTTCTGGATGTCTCGAAGCAGTCAGCATTCGAAAAAATGTGCCAATGCACTGAACTCCCCGCATCCGCTACTGCATATGTAGATGACAGGCTATATATCCGTTTGTCTGGTTCAGAAAACACCATTAATAGCATTTCCACAAAAATTGGTGGCGAGTTGCTTGATAATGATGCTGCATTCTGGCTAAATGTTCGCGAACACCAGCACCCTTTTTTCAGGGAAAGCAATTCCCTTTGGCGACTATCAGTACCCCCTGCTACTCCACCCATTGATCTTCCCGGCCAATGGCTTATCGAATGGAATGGTGCGCAGCGCTGGTTAAATACAGATGCGAACGCTAAACATATCCGTACTATTATTGAACCTCTGGGTGGACATGCAACCTGTTACCATAGCCCTCTACATAGCAAGGAAGATGAACACGAAATATTTCATCCACTACCAGAGCCATTAATGAAACTACATCACCGACTCAAGTATGCAATGGATCCAAATGGCATTTTCAACCCAGGTAAAATGTACCCTGGTTTATAACAACGGTTATAATAATCTGCTCAAAATATAGACATGCAAACCTCAATCATTGAAAAGTTCAGCAATACCCCTGAAGGGCTGGAAGCTGATGCCATTCTAAGAAGCTGTGTACACTGTGGGTTCTGCACTGCAAACTGTCCAACTTACCAGATTAGATATGACGAACCCAACAGCCCACGCGGCAGGATCTATTTAATCAAACAGGTTCTTGAAGGCCATACACCCACGAAGAAAACACAGGAACATCTTGATAGATGTCTCCATTGCCTTGCCTGTGAGACCAGTTGCCCTTCGGGTGTTCGTTACAGACGACTGGTGGATATTGGCAACTATCTTGTAGAACAGGCCATACCTCGCCCCATGAAGCAACGCCTGACCAGACTTGCATTACGATTATTGCTGCCACACCCGGTAATTCTCAAACCTGTCCTTAGATTGGGACAGCTTACACGAGCATTCCTGCCGGCTATGATCAGGGCCAAGGTGCCCCCTTATCAAAAGCCCGCAGCATGGCCTGAACCAATCCAGGAAAATGACTGTAATCATCGCCGAAAAATGCTGGTACTGGAGGGTTGTGTTCAATCAGCTGCGACACCCAATACCAATGCCATTACAGCACGCATTCTTGACCGACTGGGCATCCATCTAATTAAGGCAACCGGAGCTGGGTGTTGTGGTGCCGTCAGTTATCACCTGTCTGCAAAGGAAGAGGCAATGGAATACATGCGAAATAATATTGATGCATGGTGGCCACATATTGAAGAAGGTGCAGAGGCGATTGTAGTGACCGCCAGTGGTTGCGGGGTTACGGTAAAGGAATATGGTGAAATACTGGCGCAGGATTCAAGATATGCAAAAAAGGCGGCGCGTATTTCCGAACTGGCAAAAGATATTTCTGAAGTACTTACCGCTGAAGATCTTGAATCTCTGGAGACTGCTCAAGCCCCCTGCAATGTTGCCTTCCATTCACCTTGCACACTACATAACGGACAGAACATTACCGGAAAGGTAGAATACATTCTTGAACGTGCGGGCTTTACGTTAACTCCGGTTACCGATAACCATCAGTGTTGTGGCTCTGCGGGTACCTATTCAATACTGCAACCGGAGATATCCCAAAAGTTGCTGGATAAAAAGCTTACCGCCCTTGAAGATACAAGACCTGATGTTATTGCAACTGCAAATATAGGGTGCCAGTTACACATGCAAACCAAAGCATCTATTCCGGTAAAGCACTGGATAGAACTACTCGACCCTCAGGTTCCCAATAATTAATCACCCTTCAGAATATTTTCCAGCTCCATAGATTGAACAGGATATTGCAGGATAGCATGTAGCGGGAAAAGATCGCTCAGCTTGTCCACATACTCCCTCTCTTCCTTATCGACCATTACGATTACTTTTGCATCAGGGGCATACTTTTGCATGCTATGGAGAAAAACATCCAGGTTGCTGATATTCACTCCAGCATAATTATTTCCGTAGCCATAAAAGAACTCAGCGACTACAAAATCAGGCTTGTTATTTTTTAACTTACTAATAGCCTTTCTCATTGAATTGAGCGTTATCGCATTAACATTCAATCTACGGTATACATCTGAAAAATTCGGATGCATAGGTGACTCGATAATTGAGAATACGGTAAGAGAGGACATCTACATTACTGTTGGGTATATTAGATTTCAGCGCTGCCAGTAAAACCGGCTCAAATAAAATAGAGAATCTGACGGCTGATGTGAAACCTTTAACAAAACTACATTAGCAAACTTTGTACGCTATTCACCTGCTCCTGAACGTCTTTCATGGCAGGTTCTATAATACTTTTATCTAGCCCTGTAATTTCCCATGCTTTTTCATTGATCTCGGGGTGGTCATCTTCTGTGCTATTTAACTCTGCCATTACCGCTATTGCATTGGCTATATGCACGACTGCAACTTCCCTGGGATGTTCAGATGCCTTTTCTATATTATGATGAAAGCCGGTACATTCCTGAAACAATAAGGGTAAATGCCACTGCTTGAGCAGCTCCATTCCTACATCTGCATGATCGTATCCCAGCAGTTTTTTCTCTGTTTGGTACATCTCGGGTTCTTCCGGATCATCTTCTGTCATCAAGATAGCCTGCTTACCCATTTCAGGTAACAGTTTAAATATAATTAGTTCTCCGATATCGTGTAACAACCCCGCAGTAAACATTGTTTCAGAATCAATACCGGATATATTTTCTGCAAGATATTTTGCCGCAAGACCACATGCAATATTATGAAACCAGAAGTCTTGCATACTGATAAGATTATTGGGTATACCTTCAAATGCCTTAATGGAGCTGGTAGCCAACACCAGGCTTCTTAGCTGCTGACTACCCAGAATAGTGACCGCCCTTGAGACAGTTTCTACTTCCTTACTTAGTCCATAAAACGGGCTATTAGCAACCTTCAATAGCCTTACTGTCAGGCCCGGATCCTGCGAGATAAGTTTGCCAACATCTGCTGCCTTATAATTTCCTGAATTGACCATTTCATTAATGCGTATGCTCACCTGAGGAAGTGAAACCATATCGCTTGTTTGCTCTATCAGTTGGCTCAAGCTTGTTGTCATAATGAATTATCTTGAAGTTTGTATATCTGATCTAGGTTTAGCATAGTAATTGTCTTCTCGCCAATTATTACCTTACACCTAATAGTGATAATTGCGGAGAATCTCACATACATGTCTCATTATGAGTTACCGGATGTCAAACCAGAGGCTATGCCGTTAATCCACATAGGGGCCGTGCTGCCTGATGGGTTCATGATGTGGATTTCCCAGACAAACCATTAACCGGCTCGCACAATTTGCCCTGATCTCAAGCTGATGCTCACCATCAACCTCAGGTTCGTAAAAACCGGCATCACCAGCACCTGCTTTCTGCTGGTTCAACATGGCTTGCCCACTGACTACATAAACAAATCCGCGATAGCCTGATGGTATACCCTCTGTATAATGACCACCTTCATCCAATGTTATGTCGAGATACCGTACGGGAGTTAGTAATTCAAGCGGTGAACCATCTCCAACAATAACACGCAGCTTGCCATTTTCTATTGTATGTTCAGGAATATCATCTGAATCAACCTGCTGATAAGCGGGCGGAGTTTGTTTTAACCGTCCGGGCAAATTAATCCATAGCTGTATGCCGGTACTGTTACCCGTTGTTCCGGGCATTTCCGAATGAACCAGGCCGCTACCCGCTGTAAATCGCTGTGCACCACCGACAGTAACCGTAGATTCATTTCCAAGGTTATCTTTATGGTTCATACTGCCCTGGAACATATAGGTGATTGCTTCAAACCCACGATGAGGATGGTCTGGAAAACCTGCACCAGCACCTACAAGAAAATGATCCCACAGTACAAAAGGATCAAAGTTCATAAAACCGGGCACCGGCATAAGACGTTTGACCGTAGCGCCAGCGCCTTCCATTGTTTCGACAGCAGAGCGAATTCTGTTTTGGTTACTCATTTCATCCCTCACTGATTTTAAGACTGCCCTTTACTATTCCCCATGAGGATAATTAAAGTAATCAATATTTCCAGCACTCTACCGATATTTTTTTATCTAACTCAAGACACTGATTTACGCCCCTCGCCTCTTCTTCCCGTCATTCTTTTTGAACGATTAACAGTTAAACAATAAGCGATCGGACTAGATTAAACATCGGACTAGATTAAACAGTGCACTTACTTCCATTGGCTTGGTTAGGTAACCACGAATACCCAGTGCCATGGCTTTTGCCTCATCCACATGCTCGCTGTAGCCGGTACACAGGATCACGGGCAGTTCAGGCCTTAGTGCCAATACTTTCTGCGACAGTTCCATACCCGTCAGTCCCGGCATGGTTTGGTCGGTAATGACTAGATCAAAAACCGCTGGCTCCTGACTGAATAAATCCAATGCCGTCTGACTATCTGTCATGACTGTTATATTTCCTCCACGGCTCTCGAGCAGATCACCCATAAATCTCGCTACGGATTCTTCATCATCAACAATCAGTATACGGGCATTATTTAACCCTTCGGTTATCGGCCTTGTTGCTATCTT